>JAGZAC010000274.1 GCA_018370615.1 Clostridiales bacterium | reverse complement strand
TAGTGCAATAAACGAAAGGCAGATATATGGGAACTCCCATATATCTGCCTTTGACCTTTACAGTTCTTTCCTATATCTCCCTCGCACACGTCGGTAACCACCCGGTAACTATACCACTTTAAAGTGCGTACTTTACATGGAAAAATCTGCGGTTTATAATAAGGACAAGAGCAACGGGTGCGGCCGCCGCGTAGCCAAAATTTAATGAGGTATGGAAAATGCGTAAAGACACATGCAATAATGTAACACTGGGAAAAGTCGAAATACACATTTACGACTATGGAAAAATTCGCCTGCATGCTTACAAAACCAACGATTTTATTGACGATGAAGTTTTTATCCTTGAAAAAGACGGAAAAGCCGTTATTATTGAGTCACCCTGTTTTTATGATAACTGCAGAGAACTTTCAGAGTATTTGCAGGATTTGGATGTGGAAGGCATGCTGATCGCTTATCACGGTGCAGGTGCTTCCTTTCTGCCGGATGTACCAAAATATGCAACAGAAAATGCAAAAGAATACTCCGAAACAGGCGGTGGGAAAGCGCTGATTGATTCCTTTACCAAGTCCTTTGGGGATATTTTTGACAACTCCGTACACAAAATCACAAATATTCTGCCTGCAGGAAAAACGACCATCGGCGGAATAGATTTCATTATCCAGCAGACCGCAGAAGCCTATGATATTGAAATTCCAGAAATCAATGCCGTTTATACCCATATGCTTGGGCACGACTGTCACTCCATTGTGGCAGGCTCCGGGCATGCCGATGCAATTATCAACCAGCTGAAAACCTATATCGCAAAGGGATATGATTTGATCCTCACCTCCCACTACACTCCCGAAGATCTAAAAGATGCTGAGACAAAAATTGCATATTTGGAGAATTTAAAGACAATCGCCGCGGGCTGCAGCGATGCCGATGCCTTCAAAGCGGAAGTGGAAAAGCAATATCCGAACTACAGCGGCCAGAATTATCTGGAAATGACAGCCGGATTTTTCTATTCCTGAGAATACCTGTCACAACCTGCTCACGCTAACATGGGCTCCCGGAGGTGCTTTGCCCCTCACAAGGGGGCCCGCACAGAGACTACGCCTCCCCTTTGTCAGCGAAGCTGACAAAGGGGTTGTTCCTTAGTCCTGGCTTCTCTCTGCCAGAAGATTTCGATACTTTTGGTAAAAGCTCTCAAAATACTCTCCATCCAATGCATCACGGATTTTCTGCATCAATTCGTTGTAAAAATACAAATTGTGGGTCACGGCCAGCATCATCCCCACTGCTTCCTTTGCCTTAATCAAATGCCGGATATAGGAGCGGTTATGATGCCTGCACGCCGGACATCCGCATCCCTCGTCAATGGGCCTTGGATCTCTGGCATATTTTTCATTCATCAGATTCATTTTCCCGTGCCAGGTAAACACATTCCCGTGACGGGCATTTCGGGAAGGCATTACACAGTCAAAAAAATCTACCCCCAGGTGCACCGCTTCCAAAATATTCTGCGGAGTACCTACTCCCATCAAATATCGGGGCTTGTCCGCAGGCATATATGGCTCCACCGCATCGATAATCTCGTACATCTCTTCGGCAGTTTCCCCCACCGCAAGTCCTCCGATGGCAAAACCGTCCAGGGGAAGCTGCGCAATTTTTTGCATATGCTCCACCCGAAGATCCGAAAACGTACAGCCCTGGTTGATCCCAAACAACATTTGTTTGGGATTTACCGTCCCTGGCAGACTGTTCAGTCGAGCCATTTCATCGATACAGCGTACCAGCCAGCGATAGGTGCGGTCACAGGCCTCTTTAGCGTAGGAATACTTCGCCGGATTCTCTACACACTCATCAAAGGCCATGGCAATGGTAGACCCCAAGTTGGATTGGATCTGCATGCTCTCCTCGGGGCCCATAAAAATCCTGCGCCCATCCACATGAGAGGCAAAGTGAACCCCTTCCTCCCGAATACGGCGCAGCTGGGCTAGGGAAAACACCTGAAATCCGCCGCTGTCCGTCAAAATCGGGCCTTTCCACCCAGTAAAGGCATGCAGACCGCCCATATCCCGAATGAGACTGTCCCCCGGGCGGATATGAAGGTGGTACGTATTCGACAGCATCACCTGACAGCCTACCTCCTGCAAATCCCATGCGTCCAATCCGCCCTTGATAGCGCCGCAGGTCGCCACATTCATAAACACTGGCGTTTGAATAGTGCCATGTGGGGTCACAAAGCGCCCTCTGCGGGCGCGGTTTTCTTTCTTCAGTACTGTGAACATACTTCCCTTTCCATGTTATGTAATCCGTTCAAATTGTCTTTCTAATGAATTTTTGGTAATTTCAAAGGCTACGGGCCGACCGTGAGGACAGGTTTTGATTACACTGCCGCCTTTGTCTGGCTGCTGCAAAAGATGGTCACAAATCCACCGCAGATGCTGTTCTCCGTACACACGCCCACCTTTGATTGCCGCCTTGCAGGAAGCACTGAACAGCTTTGCCTCAAAGAATTTCCGCTTTGTCGCCTCAACACTGCCGGTCCCGTCAGAAAGTCCTGCAGCCAGCTCAGCAATCATATCTGCCGCACTGTCCCGGCCAATCTCCTCGGGGATTTCAGAAATAATGACCTCCCCCGTCCGCTTTTTTGTCTGAATTTGGAAGCCGGTAGCTTTAATATCCTCTTGGTATTCCTCCAGCGCCAGAATTTCTGTATCGCTCAGTTTCACCTTTACGGGAAACATCAATATCTGTGCATGTTTTTCTTTCTCGTCCATCCGCCTGCAAAGTTCGTCAAAGAGAATCCGCTCGTGGGCGGCATGCTTATCGATCAGCAAAAGCCGGTCTTCCAGCTGTACAATTACGTAACAATTGTAGGCTTCCCCTAAAATGATATAATCCGGTATGTCCGACTGCTGCTTTATCGAAGCGAGAGGATCTGTTGTATCTGCTTTTTGCCCTACAGGTATATCTTTTTCCAGATGCATTTTTGTATTTTCTACAGTATCAGTATCAATACGCAGCTGCATGCTCTGCGGTGTATCTGCATCCTCCTCTACTGGAACAAATGCCTGCAGCGGACTGAACTGACCTGAGGGGTCCTGAAGAGACGGTTCGGAAAAATCAGGAAACGCCCTTTCCTTTAGATTCTCTTCCCATGTCGGAGCAGTTGCTCCTCCTTCCGGAGCATCAGGTACAACAGGTTCCGAACACAAATTCTCCTCCTGGGACCGTACGGTGCAAAGGCCGCTGC
>JAGZAC010000273.1 GCA_018370615.1 Clostridiales bacterium | reverse complement strand
CCATCTACGAAAATCCCGCGGCCAAGGGGCAGATTGTTTTCGTGCCCGATGACCTTTACTACATAAACGGTGCCAATATGGATCGGATGGCGGCACTGTATCAGTCTTTGTATCCGGGATTCAACCGGGAGCGGTACAAAGAACTTACAAAGGAGCTGGGACTGGACCCAAGAAAAAACATCAATACTTTTTCCAAAGGCATGCGCCGGCAGGCGATTACTATCCTGGCCCTGGCTGTCTCTCCCAAGTATATTTTCTTTGACGAAACCTTTGACGGCATGGACCCCGTTGTGCGCAGCTATGTGAAGAAGCTGATCTGTCAGGATGTGCTGGATCGGGGCGCAGCGGCAATCATCACCTCCCACTCCCTGCGGGAGTTGGAAGACACCTGTGATCAGCTCGCCCTGTTGCACCGTGGCGGTTTGGTGCTGGAAAGCGACATTCAAAATCTCAAAACCTCCCAGTTCAAAATTCAAATTGCCTTTCACGAAGCATATGATAAATCCAAATTTGACGGGCTGGATCTGGTGCATTATTCCAAATACGGCTCTGTGGCCAATCTGATTGTCCGCGGCAGTCGGGAAGAGACGCTGGAAACGCTCCGGGCCATGCAACCTGCATTGCTGGAGGCGCTACCTCTTACCCTGGAAGAGGTATTTACCTATGAAATGGAAGCCCTGGGATACTCCTTCCATCTGGAAGAAGATACCCGACAGTCCGACACACCCAATCGTAAAATACATTGAAAGGGCGGGTAAAACGATGAATAAGAAATTGTTTTCCAGGGGCATCTATTTGGAAGGCCTGCGACAACTGCGGATTTTCGGTTTTATTGCTCTGAGCATATATCTGGTGATCCTCATCTGTGCCCCGATTTTCGAATATGTAGAATATCTCAATTTTTCCGGATATGCAGCAAACGACTACTATCCTCTTGTGGTAAGCTTTGAAGAACTTTTGGGGCCTCTAATCACGCTGCCCTTCTTTGTGGCCCCTATTATGACACTGATTGTTTTCTCCGGATTCAACAAGCGCAGATATTCCGATTTTTACCATTCACTTCCTTTTACACGCCTGTGTATTTTCCTTAGTTATACAGGGGCGATTTTGACTTGGGTGTTTGGAATCTTGATTCTCGGCGGCGCGGTATCAACACTGATGCATTGTATACTTCCACAAATATATGTGCTTTCATTTATCGGCTGGGCCGATGTGCTCCTGAGCCTTGCTGTGATGATTCTAATGGTGGTGGCCGCCGTTTTGCTGGGGTGTAGCTTTACCGGAACGCTCCTTGCAAATGTCACTGCCTCCGGGCTTATCCTGTTTCTTCCCCGAGTCATCATCACAATGATTACCGAAACAATCGCTACCAAGCTTCCCTTTATTGTGGAAGATCACTTCCTGGCGATTCTGTCACCGAGGTACAACATTCTAATATATTATTTAGGAAATATTGTAATCAATTTCAACAGCACTTCTCTCCAAGGAAACCTGAAATGCGATGTATATTCCCTGGGACTCGCCCTTGTTATGGGAATACTGGCAGCCATTTTGTTTGTCCGCCGCAAAAGCGAAACGGCCTCTCAGAGCGCACCCCGGCGGAGTATCCAGGCGGGCATCCGTATCGGACTAACCCTGGTTCTCTCCCTTGGAGCGACCTGTATACTCCTTACTGACGGGCTGGAAACGATCGCTATAACCTTTTACATTTTTGCCATTTTGATTTACTTCATTTACGAGCTGCTTTCCACCCGCAAATGGAAAAACCTGCTGCGGATCATCCCATCCCTGAGCATCGTTTTGCTGCTGAATCTGGCATTTGTCGGACTGGTTTTGGGTACCATGCATTTTTCTGCCGCCTTCCGGCCCGCTGCCGAGGAGATTACCAGTGTACGCTTTGCAGAGACAAGTGACAATCATCTATACGAGTATGCCCAGTCATACTCTTACGGAAATGATGCACAGGGCAATTACGCCGAGCGTTCCGCACAGAATATTTTCATTGAAGATCCAGAAATTATATCTATCGTAGCCGAGACACTGCAGGACAACATGGAAGCCTTTGACGAAGGAAAATATCAACGACTCTTGGAAAGAACTTACACATACGATGATTCGCGCTCCCCATCCTATGTGGAAGGTGTGGTAGCAATTCAAACGGGAGCCATCACCCGTTACCGCCGAATTATTTTCCCGTACGATTCCATGAACTCCATCGTAGAGCAGCTGGCTTCCCTGCCGGACTACAGAGATGCCTATATGGCGCTGCCGGAGGCGCTGTCCGGCACGGAACGCGTTTATTGGGGAGGTCATGCGTCCGTATCCGCCGGCGGAACAGATTGGGACTGGGATGCAATCTTTTCCAGCCTCAGAGAAGAAATTGACGAAGCGGGATTTGAGGCATGGTACAAGCTTCTGAACATGAATACGAGTATATGGACAGGTGATAACTGGGCCGGAACCTTTCTCACTTATACAGCGGAGGATGAAAATCTCTCTACAGTGACCATTCCCATCTCCAAAGCCCTAATGCCGAAGACCTTAGACCTTCTTCTGGAAGAGCACTATAACAGCAGTGTAGAAAAAGAGGCCGACGAGGCAATCCGACTGCTGAAGGGGGAAATGGATATTGACTATGAAGTGGGATACAGCACGATCCAAATTACATTCGGCTATGTCAACGATGCAGGAGAGTCAGTGCAAAAGCTTGTATATCCCACAGACGTGCTGTCTAGCGAATATTCCATGGAGCTGCTGCAACGGGAAGGTATAGATGAGGAAACGATAACAGATATGATGTACACGCTGGGAGAGCAGTTGGAAAATGTCAGCGGCGCTCCCCAGGCAGACGCATATGTAAGCATATATTATGATTACCTCACACGCATTGAGGGAGAAATTATAACAAACCGCACTGGCCTGGTTTATTTTCCCCTGCCGGAGAATTTCAATTTTCAGGGCTGGGAGAAGCTGGCCGAAGTAGAATAAGATACAAAGAAAAGGCCCCTTTAATAAAGGGGCCTTTTACGTTGCGGCGAGTCACCTCCCCTTGCACAGGGGAGGCGAAAATGAAAAGTCCCCCTTGTGTAAAGGGGGATGTCTCCGCATGTGCGGAGACGGGGGGATTGTTTTACTAACAACCCTTCCGACACGGCTACGCCGTGCCACCTCCCCTTGCACAGGGGAGGCTAAAAAGAAAAGTCCCCCTTGTGTAAAGGGGGATGTCTCCGCGTATGCGGAGAC
>JAGZAC010000272.1 GCA_018370615.1 Clostridiales bacterium | reverse complement strand
AACTAAAAAAATTTTTTGCTGCTTTACTCCTTGTTCAGCTGCAGACTCTTTTCTGCAACATGTGCTTTCAAAGCCCAGTTGATATACCCGGATAGGGTTCTGTTTGCTTCTGCTGCTAAGGACTGGACCTCTGTCAAGACGGCCGCATCTAGTGTGATGCTTATGCGCTTTTTCTGTGTTTTCATTTCCACGCTTCGTCCTTCACATGTCTGCTGCGTCATTGTTCGGTGTAAGCCCTTCAAAGAAAGCTTCATAAGGAACACCGAGAATTTCTTGAATCATAATCAAGTCACCGACATACAGATTTTGTCTCCCCTGCTCAATATGAGCATAACCGGATACGGAAATCATACGTCCGCGTAGATTCATTCGGATGGTCATATCTTTTTGTGACATGCCCTTATCCTTTCTAAGCTTTTGAATGTTCTTTCCGATGTTCAAGTCCTGTTTGATTTTATCCATGAGTAAATTCTTCCCCTTTCATGTATTGATTGATACACGTAATATGATTATAGGGAAGATTTATTATATTTTGTGTATTAGGTAATACATATTATTAGGAAAGTGAGAAAAAATTATGTTTTGTGGTAATCGATTTTGCATTTATAATAGCCGAAGCTTATGCTTGATAAGCAACCATACATTTGACGATGGCGGCAGATGCTCAAAATGTGTCTGGCTGGATATAGACGAAAGTCTGCTGGTCCAGCTGAGAGCAGAACAAAGAAGAATGATAGAGATGGAAAAGACCATGAAGAAGCGATTTTTTCGCAAAAAAGAATGTTCTTTGTCCGAGCTTATGAAAATCTCAGATAAAATTGCAGCAGAAGTAAAAAAGAATCCGGCTGTGTTTATTTCGAAAGGCAGCCAAAAAGACAAAGAGGAGGATCCGGAATAAAAATTATGCGGCAACGCAAAAAGGGCCAGGGAAATTTCCCTGGCCCTTATCAATTTGTGCTTCTTATTTGTTCAGCATCTCAGCGATTTCATCACCGAAGTTGTCTTCTTTCTTTTCCAGGCCTTCGCCTTTTTCATAAAGATAAAAGCTGTCCACTGAGATTGCACCGCCTAGTTCCTTTGCAGTAGCTTCCATGTACTGGCCTACCGTCATGCTGTCGTCCTTAACATAGTCCTGCTCCACCAGACATTCTCTTTGGTAGAACTTGCCGATTCTTCCGGTAACCATTTTTTCAATGATTGCATCCGGCTTGTTGGCGTTCTTTTCGTCGTTTTTAATTTGTGCAATCAGCACCTGCTTTTCTTCCTCAACGGCAGATGCGGGAACCTGGTCCCGTGTTACATAAGAGGGAGGAGAACCGGCCGCAATCTGCAGCGCAATATTCTTTGCAAATTCTGCAAAGCCCGGCTTTGCGGCGATAGCATCGTCTGTATTAAACTTTACAATAACGCCTGTAGTTCCCGCACCGTGGATATATGTGGAGAAAATGCCTTCTACAATCACAAAACGGCGGATGTTCATGTTTTCCCCGATGGTGAAGATCATGTCCTTCAGTTTTGCATCTACAGTAAAGCTGTCATCATACTGCAGAGTGAGAAGCTCTTCAATGGAAGCCGGCTTTCCTTTTAGAATTGCTTTTTCAATGCCGCGGACAAATTCCTTGAAGGTTTCGTTCTTTGCTACGAAATCGGTTTCTGCGTTCACTTCAATCATTACGGCGCAGTCACCCTCTACCATAATGTCTACAACGCCCTCCGCTGCAATTCTACCAGCCTTTTTTGCCGCTACAGACAAACCCTTTTCGCGAAGAAGCTTTATGGCTTCGTCAAAGTCTCCACCGGATTCGTTCAGCGCTTTTTTGCATTCCATCATTCCCACGCCTGTCTTGGCGCGGAGATCTGCTACCATTTTTGCAGTAATAGCTGCCATATATTTATACCATACCTTTCATTGACTCAATTTTTGAGACTGCACACCGATTACTCTGCTGCAGCCGCCTCTTCCATTTCTTCTGCCTCATCTTCCTCTGCAGCTGCGGCTTCTTCTGTCTGCTCTCCCTGTCTGCCTTCAATGACTGCATCCGCTAATACGGAGGTGATGAGACGAATTGCGCGGATTGCGTCATCATTTCCGGGAATGACATAATCTGCATCTTCCGGGTCACAGTTGGTGTCAACAATTGCGACTACAGGAATGCCCAGCTTTTTCGCTTCCAAAACTGCGTTGTGTTCCTTGCGGGGGTCAACGATAAAGATTGCGTCCGGCAGCCCGTCCATGGTTTTAATGCCGCCCAGGTTACGCTCTAGAATCATCATTTCCTTTTGAAGCATGGCCACTTCCTTTTTGGGAAGCATGTCGAAGGTGCCGTCTTCCTGCATTTTTTCCAGACTGGTGAGTCTCGCAATACTGGAACGGATGGTTTTGTAGTTGGTAAGCATGCCGCCCAGCCAACGTACATTTACGTAGTACTGGCCGCAGCGCTCTGCCTCTTCTCGAATGGTATCTGAGGCTTGTTTCTTTGTGCCGACAAACAGCACCTTCCCGCCGGCTTCAGATACTTCGCGGATAAACATGTACGCTTCATCGAATTTTTTAATGGTTTTCTGCAAATCGATGATGTAAATGCCGTTTCTTTCAGTGAAAATGTACTCGGCCATTTTGGGGTTCCAGCGTCTTGTGTGGTGGCCGAAATGTACACCTGCTTCAAGAAGCTGCTTAATAGATACAACAGACATGATAATGTCCTCCTTTGGTTTTTTCCACCATGGGCAACGAACTGCAGCCGGAGGAATGCTTCTCTCCAACCGGCAACCGGCAGCTGCATACAGCCACATGTGTGTTTTCTCACGCTTTGCGCGTGCTTTCATATTTTAGCACAAATAGAAAGTTTGTGCAACATGGGACGATTTGTTTACAAAAAGTTTACAATTGTAGGTTTATTTTTGTACTAAGGAAATAGCACAGCGCTGTACTTGACAGGAAAAGCCTCCCCACAAGGGAGCTTTTCCTTTTTAGCCTCCCCTGTGTAAGGGGAGGTGCCGCGGTGAATCGTGGCGGAGGGGTTGTAAAAGGGGGGACAATCCCTCAGTCTGCTGGCGCAGACAGCTCCCTTTACACAAGGGAGCCTTTACGTTTTAAGCCTCCCCAGTGCGGGAGTTGCTGTGCAACTCCTAGGGATGTGGCGCGGCATAGCCATGCCGGTGGGGTTGTAAAAGGTGGACAATCCCCCTGTCAGCTTTGCTGACAATCCCACGGAGATGCTGCGCATCTCCCCACAAGGGAGCCTTTC
>JAGZAC010000271.1 GCA_018370615.1 Clostridiales bacterium | reverse complement strand
TCTTTTTTCTTCAAAAGAATTTCAGAGTCTTTTGTGTTTGGGTCCCCCCAAACACTGTTGTCTTTGTTGTTCAATTTTCAAGGACCCCGCAGCCCCCCCCGCAGGGACAGCTCGTTTATTATATCACCCGCTCCCCTCCCTGTCAACCCTTTTTACTAACTTTTTTCCCTTTTTTGTTGAAATTTATTGCGCATACACAGATGTGACATTTAAATACTCCTCCAGGCATAATCCGCTTTCAAAAACACTTTTTGCCGTAGATTTCCCAAGATAACGCACATGCCAGGGCTCATACATATAGCCGGTTATATCCTCTTTTCCCTTAGGATACCGTATGATAAACCCATATTCCCAGCAGTGCTCCCGAAGCCAGATTCCCTCCTTTGTCTCTCCAAAGGATTCTTCCAGAGAATTTAAATCAAAAGCAAGACCGGTTTGATGCTCTGAATGTCCGGCTCTGGCAGAATACGTATCCGCAGCCTCCGCACCGTCTCTCGCCACATAATTGTTATACAGTGTATTCTGACGCTCATAAGAGCGATACCCCGAGACGACCGTCAGAGAAATCCCGTCTGCCTTTGCAGCTTGGAACATTTCCATCAGTGCAGCATATGCTTCACTGTCCACATCGGGGCTATAGGTACTGGGGAGGGCGTACGTTTTGTTTACGACCAGAATTCCATTAATATAGGTAAGTCCATCTGTACTTGTAGGATTTGTCACATTCACAGTTATGCTGGCAGCTGCCTCTGAATTGCTCTCCAGGCAGGCAGTGACTATGCACTGTCCCTCTCCCTTGCCGATAATACGTCCGGTGTCATCCACCACGGCTACAGCTGCATTATCCGTTGCCCACAAAATTTTCTGATCCGTTCCGTCGGCAGAAACAGTCACAGCAGGCTCCACATATCCTCCTATAGGGATATCGGCGGTATTTGTATCCAGAGCAATCGATGCTGATGGATTCGTTTCATTTTCTGATGCAGTAGTTTGCTTTACACTTTCCTCATCTTTTCCAGCTGTACTATCGCTCCCAGCCGCAGGTTCGCTGCAGGACGCCAGCAAGCCAATGAAGCACAGTAAGATGATAACCAATGAAACGGTTTTTCTCATATTTATATCCTCTCCTATTTCAACGCAAATTCACAGTCTCGATCTGTTACGCGTTCGCCATAATCTCATTTATAACTTCATATATTGTGGAAACCACTTTTTCTGCCGCGCCTCGCAGCACGGGCGGACCGCTTTGCATGGCCCTGCCATGGAAACCTTCCACCATCGCCAAATCATTCAAATTGTCTCCCACTGTATATACACTCTGCTCCGGGATTTGAAACATCTGTGCAGCATATGCCACACCGCCTGCCTTATCTACCCCGGCGGGAGGCATATCAATATTATTATTGTTCAGCAGAGGATTGACAAAATCTCCAAACAGTCTGGAAATTTCTTCTGCCCGGCGTACGGACTCCTCAACAGTCTCATATTTCACATTACAATTGGTAATGGAAGGGATTTTACAGCCTTCGGTAAAAGGGATGGTCCGCATGGCCAACTGTATGCCGCCGATATCTACATTATAGCTTTCCTTTCCAACTTGGAGCACAGCATACAACGCGCCGGTATCCTTAAAATATTGAAGAATCTCTCCCACGCGTCCTTCTTTTGTATGTCGATCATATATCACATTTCCAGACAAATCAATACACAAAGCACTGCTCATGCAAAAACAACTGTCCAATTCCCAAAAGTCCTGCTCCCGCAATACAGACATAGTGCTCTCAAAATCTCTGCCCGTAACCAGAACAAACCGATTTCCCGCCGCCCGGAACCGGCGGACCGCTTCTTTATCTTCTTTTGTAATCCCGCCATTTTCCCAGCGGCATAACGTTCCATCAAAATCGCTTGCAAGCAAATACCCCGGCATGGTTCTCTCCTGTTTTTTCTGCTTATGATATTCTATCATACACAAAAAGGAATATTATGTCAAATTTTCGTATCATCCACGCCCATTACTGCAGTATGCAAAAAATCGTGGAAAGCAGCATATTCGTCCTGCGTCAGCTGTCTCGGGTAAGACATCACAACCATTCGATGATCTCCGCTTCCCTTCCGATACCGCAGCTGCACATGGGGGAAAGGATTTTCCTTGTATCCAAGCCGTTCATAAAAGCCCTTGCGGCGCATAGAAATACTGTCCACAGGGGGATCAATTTCCAATATGACCGACTTCCCTTTTTCATGCAGAAGTTCCAGCGCCCGCTGCCCATACCTTTGTCCGCGCAATTGCGGATCAATGCAAAAGTGTTCTACGTAAATAAAAGCACCCGCTTCCCAGCAGGAGAGAAGTCCCACAAAGCGGTCCCCATCGTAAATCAAAAGGAACTGATACGCCGCGCATCCCATGATTTCTCTCTGTGCGTCTGGCGTTCTTTTTTCAAACGGAGGAAAACTTTCTTCATACAGCTCCATCGCAGCAGCGTATATCGGACTGTCACTGGAAGTGAGCCTGACAAAATGTAACTTATTTTCCATTGTAAAATCCTTCTTCCTTTCTCACTGAAAACACTAGATGCGGCATATCCATATGATAATACCGCTTCACAATACGATCCCGCAGCGTCATTCCGCAGCGTCGGGCCACATTTTGCGATGCAATATTTGTGTCCCGTATAATAGAAAACACCTCGTGCAGTCCCAATGTCTCAAACGCATAGTCTCTGCAGGCAAGAGCGCCTTCTGTTGCATATCCTCGGTGCCAATAGTTTTTCCCAAGAAGATACCCGATTTCCGGGACCTCTGTTTCTTTATACGGCTGCATGGTAATTCCACACTGACCGATCATTTTCCCCGTCTTTTGCAATACCATCGCCCACAGTCCAAACCGGTGGCCATAGATCACATACCGCTGCAGCTGCCTGTCCATCCACTCCCGCACCTCCGAAGGAGAGAAGGCATGTTCCCAGGCATACATGACGCGGGAATCTGTGAGTATCTCTGCCAGCGCCGGAAAATCGTCTTCTGTCATCTCCCGCAGGAGCAGCCGTTCCGTCTCGATTTGCATAAATCGCCCCTTACATAACATTCATTTGTACTTTATTCCTCACAAAATCCTCGTCTTTGCGCCTCGGCGATCAGCGTCGGCTGAATCTGGGGATAGGTCCAATTTTTAATCAGCTGCTCCGTCAAAAGGATTTTTTCGATTTCCCAGTGCAGTGTCTCTTCAAATGCCTGTATTTCTGCAAAATACAGCATCCCAAAGGTCTCTTTCCCGTCAAAGTTTTCTTCATCCGTTACAGAATATACGCATATGGG
>JAGZAC010000270.1 GCA_018370615.1 Clostridiales bacterium | reverse complement strand
ACGGATGAAAGTAACGGTATCATTGAGCGTCAGGCCGACGCTATGGCTACTGCTTTACTTATGCCCTTGCCGCAGGTGAAAAAATGCTTTTATCGTTTACGCTCTGGCCGTTCAACGGAACAGCTGATCTACGAGATGTCCCAGATTTTTGCTGTTTCCAAACAAGCTATGCAAATCCGCCTACAATCCCACAATCTTATTTAATGGCTGATGTGATTGAATTGAGTCGAGGGGCCGGAGCGCCCCTTACTCAATTTCCATACTCTTTTTTTACCCTGAATGTTCGCAACTTTGCGAACAAGGAAGGAGGAAACCATGAGAAAAGAAAGTGCAACCATCCGCAGATGTCATAGCCAGCTTTCGGCGCTTGGCTTGGACAGTGACGCTGTATTCCATCGTAGTAAGCTGATCTTAAAAATCTACCGTGATGTCGTTTGGGTTTTAAGCGAGCGTGTAGAGGAACTTCAGGAATACGCCTGGGATCTCGGCAAGCAAGATATTGATACAGGTCTTTGCTATTTGGAGAATTTTGCACCAGATATTGATTTGCAGGACTTCGAGGAAAAGGTGTGCTGCGTCGTTGAAAGCCGGATGTTCGTGGAGATAATTGACCGCGCACTTTTGCGGCTCAGAAAGTATCCAGATCGTGGAGAGCTGTACTATGAAATCCTGACGAAGCAGTTTATCTATCGCTTCAACAGCACAGAGAAAGAAATGCTGGAGGAACTCAATATGGAACGCAGCGTTTTCTATGACCGCAAAAAGGAGGCCATCTATATCTTTTCTGTCTGTTTATTTGGATATGCTATTCCAGAGGTGTCGGAAAAGCTGCCCCGACTAATTTCCGACTGAATCCCGATAAAGTCCCAACGGAATCCCTACTCCATTCCGATTTTGTACCTGCTATACTGGCTACAGTGGCAGGTATGCGCCAAAATAATAGCCTAAAAGCCCGGTGCCTGGTGGTGCTGGGCAATTTTTATTCCTGCCACTAATACGGTGGCAGGGATCAGAGCCGAGGATGAAATAATCATCTTCGGCTTTTTTCTTTGTCCGGTTTGGGAGGGCCGGTATGCGCTGGGAGGCGTACATAGCAAGGTATCCGTGATCTCCGTTCAATTCGCTGTTGAACACGAAATTGAACGGAGGAAAGGATATGACAAGAGTATTTATCTGGAAAAATAATTGCCCACAAGAATGGGAGGAAATCAGTTTTACCGCGTTCAGAAAAGCCCGCAGCTCCGGTGCTTTTTCTGGGCGCTTTTTTATTGAAACAACAAGGATGATCTATGATGACAGTGACCGCCTTATTATCGAATGTTCTCAGGAACAATTTGAGAAGTATCGTCACGAGGAACGGCACAGTCGGTATCTCCAAGAACATGAGGGCAGGTATCTAACAATCCCTATGTCTGATCTGAAGGATAGGGACCAGAGTGACGAGGGGTATGAAGATACCGATATTTTTGTGAACGAAGAACCAGGAACTGAGGATATGGCTTTACATAACCTACAGCTTAAAAAATTGCAGGCAGCACTTAATCAGCTTGAACCATCCGAACGGGAATTTATCCTTGCTTATTTTGGCATGGACAAACCAAGCACAATTCAGCTGGGCCACCTTTTTGGTATATCACAGCCAGCTGCATTGTATCGCCAGAAAAAAATTTTGGAAAAATTAAAAAAACTGTTTATATAAATCGCAAAAAAGTGGCGGACGCAAGTGAGAGGGATTTTCCCACTCGCTTGTACCTTGACAAGTTCAGATACGAATCATCAAGTTTGTTCCGCTTCGGGCGTAATTACGCCGCTACATCAGCGGTATATTGCCAGGCAAATTGCAGCTCTCAACAGGCCACTTTACTTTTGCTGTGAGAGGAGTTTGCGTTGCTTGGCTTTATATCAGGCTGTAATACACCAGTTGGTTTCTGGTCATGGCATGATGAAGCGGAGCGCCCTCTTATAGCTGTAGTCCGAGCGTGCTAACAGCCGTCGCAGGCCATGGGTAAGACCGTATGGAAAGGAGGTGAAAGTCCTGGGTAGCAGTGTAACCTACTGTGGCTTGATGATTACCCGAATCCCTGGGGTGTCGTGGACAAATAAGGGATAAAAACAGGCACTTATTGAAGGAGGTTCTGCTTTGAAAGGTGGAACCTCCTTCTTACATAGGAATTATCATGTAAGACATAGGAGGATAAAGAAATGAACGAAGATTGGGTATTCAAACGCGGGGATCTTTATTATGCGAATTTGAACCCCTATTTTGGCTCGGAGCAAGGTGGCACACGCCCGGTTCTGGTGCTTCAGAACAATATGGGCAACTTCTTTTGTCCCACCTTGATTGTCGCGCCGCTCACCAGCAAATGGATCAAGAAAAAGGAACTCCCGGTTCACTATACTCTGGAAAGCGTTCAAGAGCTGGGCCAGAAATCGGTTGTCCTGTTAGAACAAATCAAAACGATTGATAAGCGGCGCATTTTATCCTACATTGGGAAAGTATCCCGAGAGGAAATGCGCGCCGTAGATGAAGCTCTGCAAGTCAGCCTGGACATCCATATCCCGGAAGAAATGGAGGCGCCATGAGCTGGCTTTTCTTTCTATAAGGAGGCATACCATGTTTGAAGAAAAAATCGCGGCATTGAACCGCGCAAATGAGCAAAGTGCTGTTTGCTATGAAAAACGCACTTATACCGTAGATGAGATACAGGACATTTTGGGAATCAGCCGTCCCACCGCATACAATCTTGTGAAAAAAGGATTATTTCACAGCGTCAGAGTAGGCGGCCATATCCGTATTTCCAAAAAGAGTTTTGATGAATGGCTGGATCAAAAATCATAGTATTTGTCAAGGATGTCGGTTGGACAATCGGCATCCTTAACTTTTTTCCTGAATCCTCTTACAATGGAGCCACAACAAAAGCAATCTTCAATTTTAAGAGGAGGTAACATAATGCAACAAGCAAAGACGAAAAAAAGTATCTCTGTCCCAGAGATGGGCAGGATGCTTGGTTTAGGCAAGGTCGAATCATACTGGCTGGTCAAGAAAAACTATTTTACCACCATCCAGGTGGCTGGCCGTATGCGAGTGATGCTGGATAGCTTTGAGGATTGGTACGCTGGACAATTCCACTACAAAAAAGTGGATGGCACACCCCCAGGCGCAAAGTGGCGGCACACAACAATGTCTGTTCCTGAACTCGCTGAACTTCTTGGCCTTAAATCCGCAACAGCCTATGACTTAGTAAAGCGAGCACACTTAGAGACCATGATCATAGACCGGCGAATCCGGGTCGTTAACGATAGTTTTGAAAGCTGGTACGCCGGTCAAAGT
>JAGZAC010000269.1 GCA_018370615.1 Clostridiales bacterium | reverse complement strand
TGCGGTTATTTTTTCTTAAAGCTGGTGACAACCGCTGCAACAACCGCTCCCAATGAAACACATAGGGTTGCCCCGTAAATAATCCCAATAGTAAAAAACCTCTCCCATCCTGTTACGCTACTATGCCACAGGCATTCGCTTACAATAATCCCCAAAAGACAAAGTCCAAGCAGAGACCATCGTACAGCAAATTTTTGACATTTATTTTGCAGAACGAGTTGGATTATAAACCCAATCGCGGCACAAAAATACATCGCGGCCGAAAGTGTTGGATTCGTCCAGTTCCAAAAGCCTTCAAAAAAACCAGCATCAATTAGATCGATAATTCCCATATTCACACCTCCGCAGATTCACCTTGTCTCTCTACTGTTTTCATTCTACCATGTGGTACTCTCTTGCAACAAGTAGAAAGATTTGAAATATACACCGCTTCCTGTGGAGATAAGATAGCGTGCTATTGCTGGGGGGGCTATGTGCCATTTCATTGGCGTTTTCTCGCCCTTTGCGTGAAACGCTCTTTTCTCCATCCAATCACAGTATCTACATCTTCGTGAAGGAGGATGACAACTGAAATTAAGCCAGCTTGCAGGATGAGAACTTTCCGTGTTTCTTTCTCTGTCTTAATTCTCCGATAGAGTGGGCTGTTCTGGTGGGTTCATATTGAACCCATCTTCGGTTCAGCAAATGGACATTATCCTCCCTTGGCAGAGAGATACCGAAAATAGATACAACAAATAGAATTAAGCCAATCTCACGTTGCCATCCAGATTGCAAATTCATGGCCTTCAGTGTCCTCATGCGGTATGGCATAAAGCACAGAAAGACAACTACTGCCGGAAGTGAAATAATTAATATTCTGCTCACATATTGTATCAAACTTGTCATGTCCCATCCCCCATAATTCCCCGGTAGGGGATGCCCTGTTTAGGACACCCCCTACCGGTTATATATTTTATTGGCTGATACTCACAGTTCCGCCCAACCACAGGTCTGTGAAGAGGCCGCCCCAACCAGTTGTATTAACAATACGGATATAGTAGTTCTTGTTCGCGCTCAGGTTTCTGAATGTATGGCTCAAAGATGTCGATTCGGTGAACTGCGGTACAGTATAGGAGTCGATGGCACCGCTTTTGTTGACCTCATACAGTTCAATCTTGGCGTTTCGAGATTTATTGTTCTCGTCGCCGCTGCTGTTCAGCGTTCCGCCAATCGTCAACTTGCCAGAGGTGGTATTAAAGTAGTACTTGGTGTATGTACCGCAACCTTCACATAGATTAACCACCGTTGCATAATAGGGCAACGCAGCGGACTCGGTGGGGATCTCTGCTGCACGTGTAGTTGCATCCACTTCAGTTTGTGCCGGGGGTTCTTTTTCCGTAGCGGGTGCGGCCTCGGCTGCGAATGCGGAAACGCTCATGGTAAAGGCCAAAGCGCAGACCAACAACAAAGAAAACAGTTTTTTCATATCCAACCTTCCTTTCTATTAAGGCGATAAATCATCTAAATCCTGTTATCAAAAAAGAAAACATCGGTATCAACTCCTTTCCGGTAAAAAAGATGTCTCCACATATTTGTTCAAATACAGTGATACACCGTATTATGGACAAGTTCCTTCGACAGAAAATCTTGGCTGTGCCTTGCCTTCAAGGGTAACATCGACTGTTAATTGATAGGTTTTTCCCCTCGACACCGTTGCTGTGCCACTAAAGGCAAGATCTCCAACAGAAGATGCTTCCCAAGTTTCGATACACTTACTTCCTTGCCATAACTTTATTACAGCTTCAATGTCATCAGTCGGTCGGTCCGCAGCAACAAACACCGTACAGGAGGCAGTTGTTCCATTAAAAGAGATACGGGGAACAACCGCTGCTGCCCTGGTCGATGCGGCATAGGCGGTGGAGGAGAATACCATAAGAAACACAAACAGAATCGGGAAAAATCGTTTTTTCAAAGGAATGACCCCCTTCATTCGTTCATACCCCGTAAACGAATGAAGGAGGTCATTTTGGACAGTTGTATTCAAATTTTTTAAAATTATTTTTTTGGACACCCTCCACCAATTTTATCATAGTATCATCAGGAAGATTCGCCATGATACAAAAGGCAAGGTCATCTTCTTCTGATGTCCAAACCAACATATTGGAAGATGATTCCTCGTTAGCCTGATAGAAGTCCGCACAGATATTACCAATTTGAATGGATCGAGTCTCTGCATAATCGGATGTAATAAACAGGCTTGCGGCATCATCCCCCTGCAAACAGGAAAAAATAATACGCCGTCCCGAATCATCGGTATAGGTTAGATATGTGCCACCATCAAGATCCTGCTCTTTTTGAAAAGAAAAGCCTTCAGGCAACCATGTTAGCTCATACTCCATGATAGTGTTTTCTTGCGGAACCTCACCAATAAACCTATACTCGACAAATGTTTCATACCGCTCCCGTACCCATGCAAAAAAAGCAGCTCGCGCTTCTGCGTCCACTGTCAGCCATGTACCGTTGGCGAGAGCCACCGCAAGAACAAAGCAAGCTGCATATTTGGGCAGTTTGTAAATCACAGGATGTTTTGCTTTCCGAAAAGTTCGGCGCATTTTTCTCTCAAACGATGGGGAAAACTCATGTTCACATTCTGCTGGAGCAGGAAGAGAATCCCTGATTGCCTGATCTGCTTCAGCTGCTGCATTTTTTATCATTTCCTCGCTTATCACAGGATTCCCTCCTCTTCACACATTTTTTTCAATCTGCTTTTGGCCCGTTGATCCAATTTAATTGCGGTCGGCAACGACAGCCCCAGCACCTTTGCGATTTCTCTAACAGTGTACCCATGATGATAACGCAGCAAAATCATTTCTCGATACCTTGCAGGCAATTTCAAAATACATTTTGTCAAATCGTTATCCCCTTCATAATGAGCATTTGTGCCTTGAATTTCCTCGATCAGTTCGACAGAAGGGTGTTTTTGTAACCGCCTATACTGATCTATTGCTTGGTGTTCAACTATTGTAACGACATAGCTATGCGTTTTTGGACACACTGGATCAGTAATTTTTTTAATATTCTCTGCTATCTTTACAAAAGCGTGATGGACAGCGTCCTCGGCATCTTGCTCGTTATGTAAAATTTCGTAGGCCACATGATACATGAGACCACGGTACTCCAGATATATCTGCTCCAATATTGACCTCTCCTCTGGAGATTCCAGCATCTGTAAATAAATCAACATAGTTTGAACTCCCAGTTAGGTCAGTTTACAAGGAACTACACGCAGACCGTGAAACGGGCTGCTGACAACAAACGGCGGTATGCTCCCGGAGAGGGCAGCATACCGCCTGTTTTG
>JAGZAC010000268.1 GCA_018370615.1 Clostridiales bacterium | reverse complement strand
AATGTTTTGTCCGGCAATCCGCTCCCGCAGAGACCAGCCTTTTTCCTGAAGAATGCTTACCACAAACACGATGGCACAGCCGGCGGCGATGGCAAGGAAGTCCCATCCGTCCATTCCCAGCTGCAGCAATGTCCCGTCGAAGAGGGTCTTTGGAGAAAAGGAGGTGAAAATTTTCCACATAGTTTCTCCAAAGGCGCCCACGCTTTCAGCGCGGAACAGGATCATGCCGCCTACCACCAAAACGCAGGTGCGCAGGATTCGGAAGATGCGGAAGGCGCCGCCCTCTCGGTTCAGATGGACCATCGCCGCTCCTTTGGCGAAAAGGGGTTCCAGCAGCATGCCCAGCAGCATAATCACGTAATAATACATGCCGTACGCCAAGTATTTCCATCCTGCGCCGTGCCAGATACCGTTGCAAAGCCACACGCAGAACAGGGCAGCCGCGGAGGGAATCAAAGCACCCAGGAATGGGCTGCATTTTTCTTTTGCTGCCTTGGAAAGCTTCCCAAATCCCTTGGAGAGGGACACGGAATAAAATACATAGTCCCGCAGCCACGCGCCCAGCGTGATGTGCCAGCGCCGCCAGAAGTCGTTGACGGAGGTGGCGAAAAAGGGACGGGCGAAGTTCTTCGGCAGCTCTACGCCGAACAGCTGCGCGCTGCCGGTGACAATGTCCATGCATCCGGAGAATTCCATATAGATTTGTACGGTAAATAAGATTCCGCCCATCAGCAGCACGGCGCCGCTTTGCTCGGCATAGTTTTCAAACACCTCTGCCACAAAGGCATTCGCCCGGTCTGCGATGACCATTTTCTTGAAAAGTCCCCAGAGAATCAGCTGGGCACCAAAGGTGAGATTTTTGTACGTAGACCGTTTCCCCTTCATCAATTGATCGGCGGTCTCATCAAACCGGGCGATGGGGCCTTCCACAATCTGCGGGAAAAAGGAGAGAAACAGCGCAACCTTGCCGATATGCCTGGATGCACGGTATTTTCCCCGGTAGACGTCGATGATGTATCCGGCGGCCTGGAGCGTATAGTAGGAGATTCCCAACGGCAGAATTAACTTCAGCTCCGGCAGAGGTGCCGCCAGGTGCATCCATCCGAAGAAATGATTGATATTTTCACTGAGAAAAGGATAATATTTTAGGAAAGCCAGCAGTCCAAAGATAAACAGCAAGGTACAGGCACACACCGCCTTTTTCTGCCAGCCGATGATTCCCCGCAGGCTTTTTTTGCCCTCTTTGTCCAGGGCTTTTTTGGACAGTTCAAATCCGTCCTGTATTTTATTTAGGAATATACCGGCAAAGTATACTGCCACTGTGGACAGCAGAAGAAAAACAAGGGTGGTGGGGCTGTTCAGCCAGTAAAATATGTAGCTGGCAAGGAGCAGGATGCACCAGCGGAATTTTTGCGGCATTCCGTTATACAAAAGGAGTACCGCGCCGAGAAACGGCAGTAAATAGATAATGGAACTGTAGGCCATAACTTTATCCTTTGGTCAGTATGGTTTAGTCGTCAGAAAGGCGCTGTATCATAGCATAAATGGTGTCGACGGTTTTGAAGTTTTCCGGGACCACATCTACCGGGGTGATCTCAATGTCAAAGGTATCGTTCAGTTCTCCCACCAGCATCACTACGGACATGGAGTCCAGGATATGGTCCCCAATGAGATCGGTTTGGGCTGTGAAATCCACGCCCGGTTTTAGATTTTCAAGAATAGAAAGCAGTTCTTCCATGATATATTACATCCTTTCTTAATATAATGTAAATTATGATACGGCGGCAGGGGTGCGTCCCAGGGTGGAGAGATTTTCCCGCAGCCATGTCCGGTCGATTTTGCCGTTTTGATTGTACGGCATCGCCTTCACGCGGATACATTTGCTGGGCAGCATATAGGCGGGCAGGCGCTTTGCCAGAGCCTGATACAGTTCTCCCGCCTCCAGCCGGCTTCCTTGATATACAAGCAGAATCCGGTCGTGTTCTTTGTCATACACGGCGGCGCAGGCGGTAATCTGTGGAATCGCGCCGGCGGCCGCTTCAATTTCGCTGAGTTCTATCCGGTATCCCATATGCTTGATCTGGAAATCCTTGCGGGAGATATACAACAGTTCTCCCCGCTCGTTTTCCCGCACCAGGTCTCCCGTTTTGTAGACCAGCTCCGGATAGGCGGACTGGAGCGGGTTTTGTACGAAGGCTGCTGCGGTTTTCTTTACAATATAATAGGTGCAGATGTCTGTGGTTTCCGTGGGACCGAACAGGTTGGCAAACATCGCGTCCGGCAGCTTTTCCATCCAGTAGTTCAGCTGACGTACCGGCATGACCTCCCCGGCAAACAAAACTTTTTCCAAAAAGTCGGGCATCGCATAGTCCAGCACCTTCCAGTTGGCCACGATACAGAGCGCAGAGGGCACCCAGTAAATGGTGTTTACCATGCGCGCATTCAAAAATTCTATCAGCTTTACCGGAAAGGAAAAGAGACTTTTCGGTATAATGTGTAGTGTTGCTCCTGCACGCAGGGTGGCGTAGATGTCCGATACAGACATGCTGAAGTAAAAGGGCGTTTGATTGGCAAAGACTGTTTTTTCGCTTATTCCAAAGGCTTCTGTAAACCATTTGGAATAGGCGATTACATTTCTGTGGCTCAGCACTGCGCCTTTGGGAGTGCCGGTGGAGCCGGAGGTAAACAGAGCATAGAGAGGGTCGGTATCTACCATGGTCCTGCGGATATTTTCCAGCAGGGCACTGTCTATACTGGTATCGGCGCAGGCTTCATACGTAAAGAAGGGAATTTCCGGCGCCCACTGCTGCCGCTCCTCCTTCCACTCTTCCGGTAGGAGAACTGCAGCCGGACAAAGGGTTTGGAAAATCTTTTCTACCCTGGCTCTGGGCATTTCGCTGTCGATGACCACATAAAAGTTTCCGCTGTATACGACACCCATCATGGCGATCAGGTTTTCTACAGAGCGGGGCATCATTACGGCGATGGGGCGATTTCTCTCCCCGCGGGGAGAGGCAATGGCTGTGCCTACAGCCATTGCCTTCCTTATAAAGGATTCATAGCGCACCGATGTATCTGCATCTGCAAAAATAATTTTCTCCGGATGCAGGGCGGCGGACTTTTCCAAATACTGTAAAATGTTTTTCATAGCTTATTCCCAAATACACATTAGCGGTTGCGGATGGCGTCGATGGGACGCTTGGAGGCGATCCGTTTTACCGGCACATAGCTTGCTGCGGCCGCCACCACAAGGCTGACTGCCAAAAGCAGCAGCAGCTGACGGGGACCGAAGTTCAGAATGGTAATCAGGATGCCGGCCTCATTGCGGATAAAGTAATTGATGATTGTAGTGGCCGCAAATACTCCAATGGAGGACAGGACGAAATTGATCATGGCGATGATAAAGCTTTCTGCGAAGAAGATCCGGAATACGTCGTTGCCTCTGGAGCCGATGGCCCGCAGGATACCGATTTCCTGTTTTTTGTAGGTGATGCTGGTGCTGATAAAGTTTGCCAGCATCAGTGCGGCAAACAGGGCAAAGCCCAGGCCAATATACAGGAACACATCTGCCAGTACGTGGAGAACGCTGTTTACAGCGCCCAGTTCGTAGGTTACGGAGTTTTGCAGTTCAAACCGCTCCGTTTTGGTTTCGTCACCGTAGCAGTAAGACACCAGGTCGCTGATGCCGTCCTTGTCTTCTGGCATTTCTCCTACGGCAAATGCATAAACGGTGTCTTTTCCATCTGTAAGAGCGTTGAATTCCTTTTCGGATACCACCGCCGTAAAGGACATATCACTATTGTTTTCATCGACGGGCAAAATGCCGACGATTTTGTAGCCTTCCTCCGTTTGATATTCCATCTCCCCCAGCGGGTGGAATTCTTTTGTAAACGTAGTGTCTTTCAGTGTATTGATCGTATCGTTTAGAAGTGCTTCTTCATTTTCCACGCCGCCGTCGGCATTGATTACAATACCATTTCCGTTGTAATCATATACGGCATCGGAGGTGACGATAATTTCATTGTCGGCAAGCTCCGTCTTTTCTCCGTCAATCCAAATAATATCCTGATCCTGCACCTGATCCAGGGTAGTCAAATAGTTGGGACTTACTGTTCTTTCATTTTCAGAATCATCGTAATACAGCCAGCCCTGAGTAATATTGTAAATGGGAGCGCGGTTTTCCAGCAGGGTATCCATATGTCCTTCGCCTACCATGGCAAGGCCTGCCAGACTATAGGTGGAGGCAACTCCAAATTCGTTTGCCAGTGCATAGTCTATCAGCTGATCTGCGGTGCTGACATTCTGCCGTTCCTCCGTCAGGTATTTGTATCTGTCCAAATCCAGACCGGTGTCCACCACGCCGGTGATGGTATAATCTGTGCCGTCCAGGGACAGGGTCTTTCCAATCATGTCATCGTAATACTGGACTTGGGTATAGTTGTAACTTACAGTGTCGTCCTCTCCGATGGAGTAGGTTCCGTCAGAATACTTTGCCTGCTGGAAGGTTTGGAAGATATAGGTGCTGATAGCAATTTCGTTTTTGCTCCCGTCGGGAAGCCGTCCTGCTACCAGGGACGCATGCATGGTTTCAAGGGTTTCCTCCGTGACTTCTACGAAGCCTGTGAAGCTCTTTGTGTAAATCTCCACTTCCGTTTGGGTCAGTTCTACTTCCGGGTCAACCTGAGATGCAAAGGAGAGGGGGGTGTTCATCGGCACGAAAACGCCGGTCATGTCAATCCCCGTGTCCTTTACGAATGTGTCGATATGGTCCTGGGAGAGCAAGTTTCCATAGCTGGTCCAATATTCGTTCATGCCGCTGCCTACCTTGCGGGAACGGATGATGGAGGCATACTTGATTTCGGTGTCATAAATGGAGTTTGTGCAGGTTTTCACGTGATTGTATGCGCCGAAGGTATCTGACAGCCCAAACAGGCCGAAGGCGATACAGGACAAAAGAATGGTGACCACCAGGCGGATTTTTTTATGTCCCAGGCTGCTGGATCCGATCTTAAATGCGTTTTTCATGGGCAGCTTGGATTTGATTAAATGGAAGGATGCGGAATCGGCAGCCTTAATTTTACGGGTGTCGGTGGGTGCGAATTTTCTGCCGGACCTTCTTCTGCCGATGCGTACGGTTGCGTCCTTCTGCAAATCTTCAATATAGGTATTGATGGCCAAACGGTCTTCTTCGGTGAGGTGATATCCCGCAGGTATCTGAATCTCCTGTCCGTCATAGGTAAGGGCCTCTGTTTCTTCTTCCATGGGTGCACAGGTGTCTACCTCCATATCGCTGATCACCCGTCCATCGGCCAATTCGATGATTCGGTCTGCGTAGTTTTCTGCAAATTCCCGGTCGTGGGAGACTACAATTACCAGCTTTTTCTTGGACAGCCGTTTCAGCGTCTCCAGTACCTGGCGTCCGGTGTTGGAGTCCAGTGCGCCGGTGGGCTCATCCGCCATGATGATTTCCGGCTTCTTTACCAGTGCCCGGGCGATGGCTACCCGCTGCTTTTGTACACCGGACAGCTCGTTAGGCTTGCGGTTCCCATATC
>JAGZAC010000267.1 GCA_018370615.1 Clostridiales bacterium | reverse complement strand
TATCTCCAGCTCCTGGCCTTTGTGGCTTTGGTCCTGGCGGTGGTTTATCTGGCGGAGCTGATCGTGAACCGGGCCATGCACGGCAGTCTCGGGGTATATTTTCCAATCATCGCCCTCAACAGCGCGGTTCTGGGCCTGGCGGTGGATAACGCCGCCGAGGGCTACGGCTTCTGGGCCTCCATGGCGGCGGCTCTGGGCGCGGGCCTTGGATTTATGCTTGCATTGGTGCTGTTCTCGGGTGTACAATCCAGGATAGACGAGAAGTATGTTCCCAGGGCCTTTCGCGGCCTGCCGGTGAGCCTGCTTGCCGCGTCAATAATGTCAATGGTTCTGGTCGCTTTTAAATGAGGAAAGCCTTTGCGAACAAAAAGCTCCGTGCCGACCTTTTGCTCATTGGCCTGCTGGTCCTTGCGGCGGGGCTGCTGTATCTGTTCTTCGGCCCGGGAGGAGATTCGGGGGCCTGGGCTGTGGTGCGTGTGGACGGGGAGGAGGAAGCCCGGTATTCCCTCCGGGAAAACGGCATATATCCCCTCAACGGCGGCACAAACACCCTTGTGATTGAGGACGGCGCGGCATGGCTCTGCGACGCGGACTGCCCGGATAAACTCTGCGTCAGGCAGGGAAAGATCAAATACAGCGGTCAGTGCATAACCTGCCTGCCCAACCGCCTTACCGTCACCCTTGAGGGGGCGGAGACGGGCATAATCATGAACTCCTGTACATCTACGGTGTTTGCTGCATGTGCGCCGCCGTTTAAGATGTTCATCATCGGAACCGGAAGCCGATTTCCGTTTGCGCCGCCCAGGAAACGGTACAGCGGAATATTTAAGGACTGTGCTGCCGCTCTTGCAGCTGCGATGGATACTGCCAGAATCGCATTTGCGCCAAGTTTGGATTTATCCTCTGTTCCGTCTGCTTCGATCATCGCAGCATCTACTTTATAAGTGTCAAATGCATCTACTCCACAGAGTACATCGTTGATTACAGTATTGATATTGTTGACGGCTTTTAAAACACCCTTGCCGCCAAATCGGGATTTATCCTGATCACGCAGCTCCAGCGCTTCGAACTCGCCGGTAGAAGCTCCGCTGGGTGCCATGCCTCTTCCTACGGTTCCGTCCGTTAAAACAACTTCTGCCTCAACAGTCGGATTACCTCTGGAATCAATAATTTCTCTCCCGATTACTTTTTCAATGGTCAGATTTGCCATTTTAACCTCCATTCCGCAGGCGCTTTGCGCCGAAGGAACCGCGAGCAGAACTTCCAGTTCTGCTCTGCGATCCTAGCTACTTTGTGACGCCTGCGGCACAAATAGCTGTGTGAAAAATAAGCGATCACGCTTATTTTTCACACTAGTCTCCTTCCTTACAGTTTCCCAAAAGGGCCACCCGCCGTGTGTCAGCAGCGCACGGCGGATGGAGATAACCATGATTTATTCCTTTTTAGTTAGTCTTTTCTAACTACGCTTAGTCTACCAGAACTCTTTTCGAAAATCAAGTGCTTTTTTATAAAATTTCGAAAGAACCGGAGCGACGAAAAAAGAATGTGCCTTGGCGCATTCTCGCGCCGAGGCGCGGTTGCTTTGGCAACCATCTACCCCTGCGCCGAGTGCGCATCCTCGTAGAGCTTTTTTATCGTATAGAAGCATAGTTTCCTATACGATAAAAAAAGACGATACCGGTTCTTCTGACCGAAATCGTCCTCTTTTGATCCGTAAGCACTGCTTACTTTCCTGTCCTTATCAGTATTTCCACAGACTGCAGCCGTTATACACTGTCAATCCGTAATTTCTGTTACGTTCCTGCAGCCGCATCTTCTTACATATTTCAAAGCGCCTGCAGCGCTCCGCTTAATTCTCCCATCCGTGCCGCCATATATTCTTTGAGGGCGCTGCGCGGTATCTCCATGGCAATCGACAGCTCTGCATAAAGATTATCCTCCGCGGCTTTCAAATAGCGGCCGTCCATCGCGGGCATCCTGCGCCCCTCCAGCACTCGCTCCCTGCCGTAATCCGTAATTGTGCGGATCATACAGAGCATTCCTCTTGCATCGCTGTGATTGATAATCCTGCGGTAGGTCTCCTCTCGCCGTCTTTCATCCTTCTCCCAGCACAGTCTGCACTCCGGCAGCTGTCCCAAAAGCTCCTCTGCTTCTTCCTTTGTCAGCACCGCGCGCATCGCATTTTTTTCCTCCTGTCCGACGGGAGAAAAAATCCTGCTGCCGGCGTTGACCATGGACTGCATCTCATAATACAGACGGTCTTTGGGAATTCCCTCCAGGTTCAGCGTAGTAATGTTCTTAACTTCACAGACGCCCTTGCATCCGTAAGTAACCAGATCTCCTTTCTCAAACATAGATACCCTCAACTTTCTTTAAAAAACGACAGCTGCCATGGTTTCAGCCGCCCAAAACACTACACTTTTATTATACCCCCGATTTTTTTAAAAGGAAAATCAAAATCTGACAAAAAATGATTTTCGTCTGTTTTTACCATGAAAAGCGGGCAGATTTTTGTCGAATCTGCCCGTTCGAAAATCTTTATGCCATGCTTCGCAGGCGCGCAACCGCGTCCGGGATGACCTCCATCAGGAATTCTGCGTCCGCCTGTGTGTTCGTCTCATCCAGGCTGATGCGGATCGTGCCTTTTGCAAGCTCCGGCGATATGCCCATCGCTGTCAGCACATGGCTCGGCTCCAGTGCGCCCGCCGAGCACGCCGCGCCCGCCGAAACGGAGACGCCCTTCATGTCGAGGTACAGAAGAAGAGCTTCTGCCTCGATGCCGTCGAAGCTGATATTTAAGTTGCCGCACAGCCGGTCGGCACGGGAGACAGCAGTACCTGCATGTCGTACCGCAGCGTCGGTGCCCGCTGCTGCACCTTCACCGCCCTCCATGACCCCACAGCCGTTTAAATGGCTCCCTTCGATGGAAAGCAGGCGCTCTGCGACCTGTCTGCGCAGCTCCAGCACGAAGGTATCTTTTTTGTCGCGGTTTATCAGGCTCTCCTCCAGAGCCGCCGCCATGCCCACGATGCCGGGAACATTTTCGGTTCCGGCGCGCTTACCTTTTTCCTGCGCGCCGCCGAGTACGGCGAAGAAGACGGGCGCATTGAATGAGAAGCGCTGAGTCGGGACGGCTTGCGGATTGTCTGTTCCGAAGAATACCGGACTTTTACCAACAAAAACGGGCAACACCGTATACGGCGTTGCCCGTTTGATACGTACAATAATATTTGTAGGTTTCACGTACGGGAAGCGAGGCATACAATAAACGTATGCCTTGCCGGCCCCTGCCGGCAAGGCATATCATTATCCTACGACGCCAAAATAAACGCGTAGTCGGAGATGATATTCCCCTTTTCATCGGGCGTTGTGTAGCGCGGGCAGGTACAGTTTTGAAA
>JAGZAC010000266.1 GCA_018370615.1 Clostridiales bacterium | reverse complement strand
AGCCTGCAAGTGTGCGCAATACTGTTGACTTGCGTGCAGTTCGCGCGAAAGTGCTCTACGATGCAGATAAAAATCTGCCTTATCGTAAGTCTCATGAAAATCCGATCATCAAGCTTGTGTATGATGAATTTCTTGGGGAACCAAACAGCCACAAGGCACACGAATTGCTGCACACACATTATGTAAAGCGTTCGCTGTAAGCTGATTTGAAACACCGCCAATGACTGCGTTGGCGGTGTTTTTAATTGAGAATTGCAGTTTTGTCCAGTGGGATTTGTTGCAATTTTCTGCGCTCTATGGTACAATACAATTAGATTTAAAGGAAAGGCACGGTATTTGCCATGCTAAAAAGATTACTTGCTGCATTTTTCGTGATGGTACTTGTTTTCAGTCTTGTTTCTTGTGAAAAGGACAAAGAGGAGAATAAGGACGGATACAACGACGAAGTGCAAAGCTATACGGCGCAGGATATTGTAATGGAAAGCGAAAACTTTCAATTTACCAGAGCGGAGTTCAGCTATCAGTTTTACAGAAATTACAATGATTTTGTTATATTGAATGAAGACTATATGTCATATTTCGGATTTGACACTACCACTTCCCTGAAAGAACAGGCATATTCGGAAGAAATGACTTGGTTTGATTATTTTGCAGAGCCTTCCCTAGAATATTTGCGGCAGATTCTGCTTTTGTGTGAAGGCGCCAGGGCGGCCGGCATAGAGCTGGATGAAGAGGATCTTTCCCAAATTGATTCGGAAATCGAAAGCATTGAAACATATGTACAGGATTACGAATATGATTTGGAGGAATTTATCACCACACTGTTCGGCACAGACGTGACTCTGGAAACAATACGGAGCTTTTTGGAAAAGGACCGGCTGGCATACAAATATCGGGATGTAATTGTGGGGGAATATAACTTTTCCCAGGAGGATCTCACTGCATATTTAGAGGAAAATACAGATTCCTTTTACTTTATTGATTATTTATCCTATACCTTTGATGAGGATACCGATGCAGCCGCTGCGGAAAGTGCTGATAGTCTGGCGGCAGTGACGGATGCGGCATCTTTTGAAGCATTTGTGCGTTCTTATGAGACAACTACCTTGGAGAAGGCGGAGGATGAGGTGGATCTTTCTACGCTTTCCAACGAGTATATACGTAGGGACGAGGACAGTGCGTTCAGCGAGTGGGCTTTTGGAGGCGCACAGGCAGGTACGACATATGTGGACCGGAACGAGGTGGACGGAATTTATACTGTGTACCTGCTTACGCGAGCACCATATCTGCAGGATTATGTGACGAAAAATTTCCGGTATGTGTATATGACTTTGGATACTTACGGTACGTATGACCAGGCGCTGGAACGGGCAAACGAATTGTTGGACACCTGGCGGGCAGGGGATGCAGATGCCCACAGCTTTGGTGAGCTTGCCTATAACTACAGCGAGGATGCGACTACGGCACAGCTTGGCGGGCTTCAGGAGGATTTAGGCATGGCTCCCGGAATTTTTCCCGATTCCGTTATAGACTGGCTGTATGATGCGGCCAGACAGGTGGGAGATGTGGATATTATTCGGGGAGAGAACGCGTGCTTCATTGTGTATTTTGAAGGAGACGGCCAGATAGAATGGGAAAGTGAAGCCAGAGCGGCGTTGACGGAAGAGGCATTTGTTGCAGACATAGACGCGCTGGATGAAATCTATGAGACGACAGTATACGAAGAAATAGCAGATTCTCTTAGTGCTTGAATATAAGCAGCGGGCTCTTCCAGAGCCCGCTGCTTTATGGAAAAGACTTGATTTGTTTTTCGTTTTATGATATACTAAATAAAAGCCCCTTTAGTTAAATGGATATAACAAGCCCCTCCTAAGGGCTAGTTGATGGTTCGATTCCGTCAAGGGGTGCCATGGGAAACGGGAAGTCCTACATTGTAAGGCTTCCCGCTTTTTGTTGCAAGAGAAAGACAATCCCCCTGTCGGCTCCGCCGACATCCCCCTTTACACAAGGGGGCCTTTTTTCTTTCAGCCTCCCCAGTGCGGGAGTTGCTGTGCAACTCCTAGGGAGGTGGCTCGCCAAAGGCGAATCGGTGGGGTTGTTACTTTATATATAGCAAACAATCCCTCAGACAACTTCGCCGCCATGCCCCCGGAGATGTTGCGCATCTCCCCACAAGGGAGCCTTCGGTTTTTAGCCTCCCCTGTGTAAGGGGAGGTGTCAGCGAAGCTGACGGAGGGGTTGTCATAGCAAACATTCATTTTTTAAGCGCATTTCTCTTTTTTCGATTTCACATAAGTCTCACAATTCCTTGGTAGTCTCTTTACGTAAATTCGGTTACAATTATCACGGCAGAACATAATAAAAAGAGAAGGAGTTTTTTATGAAGTTTACGTGGAAGCGAAAATTTCTTTCTAGTGCCCTGGCAGCAGTAATGGTATTTTCTGCTGTTCCTGCAGTTGCAGCTGCGACAGAGGGTGACACAGTTGGCACCCCCTATACGACAGGCGGAGTGTATGATGTGCAGGTAGAGCATGTGCTCATCAATCAGGTGTACGGCGGCAGCGACAATGGAGTGGCCAGCCACAGTTTTATCGAACTGTATAATCCATGTGATGTTCCGGTCAGCCTAGACGGCTGGCAGATTCAGTACCGTTCCAGCGTGAACGGAGATCATGCCCAGTGGGAAAAGCTGGATCTCACAGGAACCATCCCGGCAGATGGATATTATCTTATCCGCTGTGGGGAAGTGGCAGAGCCGGAGGGAGACTATATTATACCCGCGGGAGACCAGGAATGGAACGTTGTTCTTCACAACAAAGGTGTTTCTGTGGTGCTTCTCAGTGAAAAAGTCACGTTGACAGAGGATTTTATCGGTGCGGTAACTAACGAAAATCGGCCTGCTGGCTATGTAGATTTGCTGGCAGTACAGGGGAACGATGCAGAAGATACCCAGCAGCCGCCTGTATATGAGGGGGCTTTTTCCCCGGACCAGTCCAAAAAGAAAGCACTGCGTCGCAAGGATTTCATAGACACAGATAATAACAGTGCGGATCTGGAAACAATCGATTACAGCAAATCTGTAGATGCGGCTATGGGCCCGCATACTTCAGAGAGTGAGGGCGGCTCCGCGGACCCTGAAGTGCCGGCAGAGGGAGCATTCCGAGAAGACAGCTTTGCACCAGATGCCGCGCTGACGCTCCATCGGCTCAGCAGCAGTAATATTGGTGAGGCCAACCCTGACGGAGGAGTGGCGGAAATTGTCGCTTATAACCCCGACAGGCAGGAGGCTGCTGGAAGAGAGATAAACGAGAAGAGAGGTTGCCGGTACGGTGATGGAGAAGATCAAATTCATTCCGGATAACGGAGATGAAGCAGTAGAATTCTATGTATTGGAACAGACAAGAATCGGAGGAGTATCGTATCTTCTTGT
>JAGZAC010000265.1 GCA_018370615.1 Clostridiales bacterium | reverse complement strand
AGAATGTATTTTAGTTTTTTTTCGTCAAGTCCACTCTGATGGATACTCTGCAGGATTTTTTCCAGGCTGGGAGAAGGATCGATGACGGCAAAGCATCCGCTTTCCTCTTCCAAAAGCAGCCAGCAGTTGGATTCGTATCCCTTTGACGGGATATTTCGTACTTTCATAAGATTGATACCATTCATTGTATTTGATATTTAGGCTTATCCATTAGTATATCAAATATTTTTTTGCCTGTCCATAAAAAGTATACACTTTTTTCCAGAATTTAACCTTTTTTGCGAAAAATTTGGCATAAAGAAAGAAGCAGCGGAGGATTTTGCTGCTTCTTTCGCGCGATAAAAGAGACTGCCGCATTTATGTGCCCGTATAAATATTATCACAATTTTTCAGTGAAGCTTAAAAGTCGTATCTTGTTCCATGGGAAAATAATAGGCCGTTTGTTAATTCCACACATAAAATGATAGTATTCTCATCATCGAAATTATTATGTCCATTGTCAATCCATTCGGAAAATACATCCTTCAACTTCTCGGCAATTTTATGATTTTCTTCTTTTCCAAAATACCCTAAGTTGATACCTTTTCCATGTGCTGTAAACCAGTCGGCAGCTATTGCAATAGTAGAATTGTTTTCCAAATGTCTCATTTTATTGGAAAGTGCATATGTAATAATATAAAATGCACCATTTTCATAATAGGCATTTACATATCGCACATAAGGCACTTCATTTTCTACTGTTGCCAATGCAATAATAGTATCCTTTCCAAAACGTTCCTGCATTACTTTTTCAGCTTCTTCACTTAAAGTTATCACTGGGTCATCTCCTTTACAAATCAAAATTCATCAATGTTTGTATAATTCTTCTTATACCACCCAAGTATGCAGCTTTCTATCGTTTTTGTATTCACCTCTTAGAAATAGCATAGACAGTCTCCTCATTAACGGTCGAAATAAACGGGCTTTGCCCGCCGTTGACAAGTGTACGTTGCCCACAGCTTGTATGGCAACAACAGAACGAAATAACGGGTGCATTCAAATGGCATTTTCTTATATCTGTTTGTGGCGTTTTGTATCGTCGTAGGAAATTCAAGCATCATTTGGACTATTTAAGTCTTAAAAGTCATCTTGCTTTGAGGTGCTATAATCTGTAAAAACTCAGTATTTTAAAGGAATTCTGTCATTTGACATTTTTCGACACTGTAAAATCAAATACTACTTTTTTCCACTATATCATATGCGTTCAAATTTGTCAACAGATTTATACCACGTATTTCAACCTAAAGCTATTGTCCTCGTTGCTATTTTATATATAGTGCAAAGTTCAGGTTCAGCATGTTTGCCGTATAAATGCCGATGCATGGCTGATTGGTATGTACCTGCTTCAATACCAGAGGCAGGAGAATAAAGGCTTACCCGCAGGCGCAGCTGGCCGTCATAGTCATTGAAAATATAGTTGTTGTCATATCCGCCGGCCTGTTTTTCCGTCTCCGGGTCGCTGTCAAAATCTTTTCCAATCGCTTTAGGAGTGGTATAATCGTAAGGTGTTCCCTGCACCGGCAGGATTTTTCCTGTGGGAATCATGTCGGCGTCGTATTCATTCATGGTATCCGCGTCAATCCACAAAACCTGATTATGGATAGCCCCAGAATCGTATCCGTCCAGATTGAAATACGCGTGGTTGGTCATGTTGAAAACAGTTTGCCACTGCGCACGTCAAATTGATTGTTATGAATCTGTTCCATAATAAGCGTTAAATTCTCTTCAATGGGCTTTGTTCCATCTACTCGTATTGTAGGACAGTGCAATGTTTGTATCCATTCTTCAACATATTGCTCTGACCTGGAACTTGCCATATCGAAGAAAGCTTTCTCCTGCTCGTACAAATCTCCACCCGGCAACATTCTATTACCGAATTTTTGAAAAGAGCGGTTTCTTATTCGTTGTAATCGAATTTCTTTTGGAACATCAATACATACTGCATACTTGTAAAACGGAAAAATTTCTTCTCCGTAATCTCCTTTTACGGCAGCAAAAACAAAATTCTCATGCAATTTGACTTCGTTTATGAGAATTTTTTCAGCTTCTTCACGGGAACGTGAAGCTGCGTAAATATAATTTAAATTGACTTTCGGAAAAAACAGGTTTTCATTATCAATAAAATGAAAATTCAATTTTTCTGCCAATGCTTTTCCCAGTGTACTTTTTCCGCTGCCATTTAATCCACACACAATGATTCCTGTTCCCATATTGTCCTCGTTGCAATTTTTTATATAGTGCAAAATGCAAGATGCTTTAAAAAATTATTCTTTCACTTCAAATTGAAAGACAGTGGTATAATCGTAATATTCTCCCGGAGATAGCGTAGTGTCTGTAAAATCCGGGTGGTGAACCGCATCGGGCATCTTTTGCGTTTCGAAGCAAACAGCGCCCCGCCTTGCCTGACGCACACCGCCCTTGAAGGGAACATCGTCCGGGTTCAGCATATTTGCCGTATAAATGCCGATGCATGGCTGATTGGTGTGTACCTGCATTTCAATGCCGGAGGCAGGAGAATAAAGGCTTGCCCGCAGGCGCAACTGGCCGTCATAGTCATTGAAAATATAGTTGTTGTCATATCCGCCAGCCTGTTTTTCCATCTCCGGGTCGCTGTCAAAATCTTTTCCAATCGCTTTTGGGGTGGTAAAATCGTAAGGCGTTCCCTGCACCGGCAGGATTTTTCCTGTGGGGATCATGTCTGCGTCGTGTTCATTCATGGTATCCGCGTCGATCCACAAAACCTGATCATGGATAGACCCAGAATCGTATCCGTCCAGATTGAAATACGCGTGATTGGTCATGTTGAAAATGGTCTTTTTGTCCGTATATGCCTCATAGTGAATGGAAAGTCCCCCTGCGGCCAGGAGACGGTATGTTACGGTAACCACTACTGTTCCGGGGTAGCCTTCCTCCATGTCCGGGCTGACGTATGTAAGCATCAGCGCGGGCTCTGCTCCGTCCACAGCTCTGGCGCCCCATACTCGCTGGTTAAAGCCGATTTTCCCGCCGTGAGCGGAAAAAGAACCAAAGTTGGGGCAAAGGGTGTATTCCACGCCGTCCAGCTCGATCACTTCCTGCGGGAAGGAGGAAAGCAGCGTTTCCTCAAAGGCGGCGCGCTCTTCCTGCGTCATCGCCGCCACGCGCTCCTGGATCTGCGCCTTCAGCGCCTGCGCCGGCTCCGAGAGGGCCTCGCCGCTGGTCGAAAGCGTCTTATCCACCTGTTCCTCAAAGCCGATGACGGAAAGGAAGGTGAAGAGCTGTTCCTTCACCGGCAGCGCGTCCAGCGCTTCCTTTTCCTCGGCGGTGACCACGCGCTCGACGTTGACGATCTGCACGGTGGCCGTCTCATCCTCAGCGGCGATGGCGTCCACCACCGAGCTTTTCCCCTCGTGG
>JAGZAC010000264.1 GCA_018370615.1 Clostridiales bacterium | reverse complement strand
GTTGCTCTGGGCCGGGTGCATCCTGCTCCTGCTGGTTCCGCAGATGAATTTTTCGGCATTGCCGCTCAAACTTGATCTCTCTTCGCTCCGGACGGCCGGCGCGGCAGCGGCGCCGGCAAGGCCGTCGGCACGGACCGCCGGAGCGGGACAGCCCGGAATCGCTCCGGCCGGAGAACGGCCGCGCTCCCTCATCCGGGCCGCATGGCGCCGGTTCCAGCTGCACCGCCGGAATGTGGAACTCGGTATCATCGCGTTCCTGCCGATTCCGGCACTTCTGCTTTTGCTGTGGCGCTATCTGCGCTGCCGAAGAGTGATCCGCCGACTGCCGCCGGTTACTGACCGGCGGGTGCTCGACTCCTGGCGCGCAATCCTGATGCGGAACGGTGCGCTTCGCACTCCGGTGGTGCTGCTCGATTCGAGCCGTCCCGGACTCGGCCCGACGCTGTTCGGCGGATTCCGCCGCAAACTGCTCCTGCCGGTGGAGGCGCTGCACGATGGAGAAGATCTCGGCGCGGCCTTGGGGATCCAGCCCCACCATAGGCTCGTCAAAAAGGAGATACTTGGGCCGGGGCAGCAGACCCAGGCAAATACTCAGCTTTTGCTGCATCCCTTTGGAAAGCTCGTCTCCGAATTTCTTCACCTTATCGGACATTTCAAAACGCTGGAGCAGCCCATCGGCATACGCCTTGTAATCCTGCAGCTTGTAGACCCGAGCGATAAATTCCATATGCTCCCCTACCGTGAGGTTGGGGTAAAGCGCCGGCATTTCCGGCACATATCCCAGCAGCCGCTTTGCCTCTACGCTCTTATTGGGCAGCTCATCTACAGTGATGGTCCCGTTATACCGAAGAAATCCGGTGATGGACTTTATAATCGTGCTTTTCCCCGACCCGTTGGGTCCCAGCAGCACGGTGACCTGTCCCGGTTCCATAGCAAAGCTGACCCGGTCGCAGGCTGTCACCTTTCCGTACCGCTTGATGACATCACTTACGTTTAACATGTTACACTTTTCCTTTCAATACAGAGTCTCTTCTTCCAATGAGATACACCGGTAAAATCTGCCCGGTACAATCCCGGTCTGTAGGAATTTCACAGGGGACAAAATGCTCCGTATGCCCGTGGGTGATTCCCTGCTCCCATTTTTCTCCCAGTACATATACCGGACGAGATGTGTGCTCCCGGACATATTGGTCCAGGAGTGCTTCCTGCACCTCTTTCTGCACCGCCGCAAGGTACGCTCCCCTGCGCTTCTTTTCCCGTGGGGCAATTTGATGAGGCATGCCCGCCGCTTCTGTTCCTTTCCGCACGGAATAGGGGAATATGTGCAGATGGAGGAACTGGGCAGACCTGCAAAATTCTACCGTTTCCAGAAAATCCTCTTCCGTCTCCCCGGGAAATCCCACAATGACGTCAGCACCGAAGGTAAGACCCGGAATCTTCTCTCTGGCATAGGCCATATTTTCCAAAACCTTTTCGGCAGTATATTTTCGCCGCATCCGGTGCAGGGTTTCTGTACACCCGGATTGAACGGATAAATGAAAGTGGGGCAGCAGATGGGAAAGAGCACCGGCACGCTCCAAGAAAGACGGACGCAGCACAGTGGGGTCCAGAGACCCCAAGGCAATCCGCCGAATACCGGGGACGCTGTCCACCAACTCCAAGAGGGTTTCCAGATTCATATTTTCCAAATCTCTTCCGTAGGACCCGGTTTCAATTCCCGTCAGAATTACCTCACAGCATCCAGCAGCGCTAATGGTAGCCGCTTCTGCCACCACCCGGGCCGCAGGCTTGGAACGTACCTCTCCCCGGGCCGCAGGAATAATACAATATGCACACCGGTTTTCGCAGCCGTCTTCAATCTTGATGTAGGCCCTCGCTCGCCGGGGAGTCGTAATCTGTAAATCATCATAGGCCGCTGTTTGTATGTCTGCCGTCCCTGTGGAGGCAAGCATGTATGCAATATCTGCAATCCGTCCCTTATCTCCGTTTCCTACAACGACATCTGCGCCAAGGGCAGCGGCGGCTTCCGGAGAAATCTGGGCAAAGCAGCCGGTAACAATCACCGCAGCGTCCGGGATAGTACTCAGCGTCCGGCGGATCAACTGCCGGGATTTGCGGTCACTTTCCCCGGTGACGGTACATGTGTTGAGAATCACCACATCGCACGCCTGCCCATAGGGAACCAGCGTAAACCCCTTCTCCCGAAGGCGTTCAGCAATGGCGTCTGATTCATATTGATTTACCCTGCACCCAAGGGTGCAGACAGAAGCTTTCATGCAAACTATGCCCCCTCCCGAATACCATATGAATTATAGCATGCCGCTGTATTGTTGTAAAGGAAATTCCACCATTCACAATAGATTCATACATTTTGTGGAAAAAGAGACTTGAAATGACGATGTATGTCGTGTATAATGGAAAAATGAAAAGTGGAAAATCGGAACATAAAAATTCTTTGCGCTATGCGCTGAAAGAGGAACAATATGGGGAAACTGCATATTATCGATCACCCTATGATCATGCATAAGCTGACGCTTATGCGGGACAAGGACACCGGAGCAAAAGACTTCCGGCAGCTGCTCAGTGAGATCTCCATGCTGATGGGATATGAAATCACCAGAGACCTTCCTATGGAGGATGTGGCAATTGAAACCCCTGTAGCGCGGATGGCTGCAAAGAAAATTTCCGGCAAAAAGCTTGCCATCGTTCCCATACTGCGGGCGGGGCTCGGCATGGTGGATGGGCTCCTGAGCCTCATTCCCGTGGCCAAAGTAGGCCACATTGGCCTGTATCGAGATCCTGAAACCCACACGCCGGTGGAATATTACTGCAAGATGCCCCCGGACATCGATAACCGCATTGTAATTCTGGCGGATCCCATGCTGGCCACTGGCGGCAGTGCGGCCGACGCCATCACCATGCTGAAAAAGCGTGGCTGTACCAGCATCAAGCTGATGTGTCTGGTAGGTGCGCCGGAGGGAGCACAGTTCGTCATGGAGCAGCACCCGGATGTAGATATATTCATTGCCGCAATGGATGAACGGCTGAACGAACAAAAATACATTGTCCCCGGACTGGGCGATGCCGGCGACAGACTGTTCGGTACAAAATAGTCAGGACCACCGGCACGGCCGGTGGTTTTCACTTACACCACCCACCGGAAAGGAACAAATATGCTCCGCATTACCCTAAACGAAAACGACGGCGGTCAGCGGCTGGATAAATTTCTGCAAAAAGCCCTGAGGGGGCTGCCCCTCTCACTTATGTATAAATATATCCGTAAAAAGCGGGTAAAGGTAAACGGAAAACGGGCAAAGGAAAACCAAATCCTCTGCGCGGGAGACTGCATCGAATTGTACATTCCTGATGAGTTTTCCAGAAATGAAGGGGACACCGCAGAGCTGGACCGGATTTGCACAGCGCCGCGCATTCTATA
>JAGZAC010000263.1 GCA_018370615.1 Clostridiales bacterium | reverse complement strand
CAGCGAGAAAGAGAGGGGATCACGAGCGGTGCCGGCTGGTAATGGAATCCTCCATGCGGGTATCGATGCTCATCGGTATCCCCTGCGGACTGGGGCTGGCTGCCCTATCCAGACCGATTTTGAACCTGTTTTACAGGGCCAGCTCTGTGGAGCTGGCGGCGCCCCTCCTTACACTGCTGGCGCCGTCCACTGCGTTTATTTGTATTTTGTCGGTGACCAACGCAATTCTTCAGGCCAACGGGCATGAACGCAAGCCGCTGATTTCTATGCTTACCGGCGCATGTGTGAAAATTGTCACCAACTATTTTCTCATTCAGGTTATCGGTATGAAGGGGACGCCTATCTCCACGTTTTTGTGTTATCTGACCGTTACGGTGATGAATCTGTATTTTGTATACAAGCATGTAGGGGTAATGCCGAAGTTATCCGGTCTGTTTGGGAAGCCTCTTCTGGCCAGCATTGCTTGTGCGGCTACGGCATTTTTCTCTTTTGAGCTTTTGAGCGGTTATATCGATGACAAGGTTGCTACCCTTGGGGCCATCTGCCTGGCAGCCTTGGTATATTTGGTACTGATCTTTCTAATCCGCGGCGTTTCCGGAGAAGATGTGAAGCTGCTGCCCAAGGGAGAAAAGATTTATGGACTGCTGCACAAGATGAAATTGGTAAAATAAGGACGGGAAAATGAAAGACATACAGGAGCTAAAAAACGAGAAGGTACATGACTTTGCGTCCCTGCAGTCGGTTATGGCGATTTTACGGGGGGAGGGGGGCTGTCCCTGGGACAGGGAACAGACCCACAAAAGCATTCGGGGGTGCCTGATCGAGGAGACCTATGAGGTAGTGGAAGCCATCGATACAGAGAATCCGGTGCTTTTGCGGGAAGAACTGGGAGATCTTCTGTTTCAGGCGGTGTTTCACGCCCGTATTGAAGAAGAGAAGGGAAGCTTTTCCATTGACGATGTGGTGCATGATATTACTGCAAAAATGATTCATCGGCATCCCCATGTATTCGGCACAGTAGAAGCCGCCGACAGCGAAGCAGTGCTGCGAAATTGGGAAGAAATCAAATCGGAGGAAAAGCAGATCGAAAGTGTGGCCCAGGCCCTGCGCAGAGTGCCTCCCTATCTGCCTGCTTTGATGCGTGCCCAGAAGATTCAGGGCAAGGCGCAAAAAAAGCTGTCTGCCGGGTATTTGACCAGCGAAGAGGCGCTTGCTGCGGGGCGTGCATATTTGGACGGCGCCGCGAGCGATCAGGATACTGCCGAAATTTTAGCAGAGACTGTTTTTGCGCTGTGCGCAGCGGCGGAATTGAAAGGCATTGACCTGGAAGCGGCTTTGTCGCACAGGTGCGACGCGTTTGTGGAAAACATAGAGAAAAAAGAATGAGAAGAATGATTATGATGCTTTTGATGATGTAAAAGAGCGATTGCATTTTATAAAAACTGGTAAAAGGGCATAAAAACTCCAAAAATTCAGTGATTTCAGGAAGAAAATTCTAAAAAACCCTTGTCAATACTGAAAAAAGGTGGTATACTAACCCCAAGAAATGCGTTGCAAAGCAAGGCTTTCGGAATTTTTAATGATGAGAGGATTCAGAAAATGAACAAGACGCAACTGATCGATGTGGTCGCAACGAAAACAGGTCTGAAGAAGAAAGATGCCGATGCAGCTGTTGCAGCTATTTTTGAGGCAATCGAAGAAGCACTTGTTGCAGGCGAAAAAGTTCAGGTTATCGGCTTTGGCAGCTTTGAAGTAAAAGAGAGAGCTGCACGTACCGGCCGCAACCCTGCTACCGGAGCAGAGATCAAGATTCCTGCATCCAAGTATCCCTCCTTCTCTGCAGGCAAGGCTCTGAAAGAAAAGGTCAACGGTTGATTTTTATGCTTTGCGACAGCTCCGATGCAAATCGGAGCTGTTTCTCCTATTTGGAGAGAACACATTTGTATGGGAACAGATAGATTGACAGAATATGAAGGATTCTATGCGTTAGATGAGACTAGATAAGTTTTTGAAGGTGTCCAGGGTAATCAAGCGACGTACGGTGGCCAATGAAGCTTGCGATAACGATCATGTGCAGGTAAACGGCCGCCGTGCAAAGGCGTCCTACGATGTAAAGCCTGGAGACGTGGTAGAGATCACCTTTGGAGAGCGTGTGCTGCGGTTTCGTGTTTTGGACGTGCGGGAGCATGTGGCAAAGGGGGACGCCTCTTCCATGTATGAAATTATAGAGGGCTGACATATTTTCCTCTCCTTTCACATAGCTTTAATTGACAGGCGAAAGGTAGGAGGCAAAATATGAATGAAGAAGTAACGCAGGCGCAAAATGTTTTTTTATATGATCGTAAAAAGCTGGAAATGACAGGCATTACGGATGTATCGGCTTTTTCCGATACCTCTGTGGAGATGTCCTACAGCGGCGGCATGATCGCGGTGGACGGTACAGATTTGAAAATTGACAGCTTTAGTTCAGAGACAGGGCATATCTGCATTACTGGTGTGGTGAACTCTTTCTGTTATTACGGAAAGGCGCCTAGCCAGAAAAGTGGCCTTTTGCGCCGATTCTTGGGCTGATGCAGTTTATTGTTATTTTATATCAGCTGCAGATCACTTTATATGCGCTGGTGCTTGGACTGCTTTTCGGCGTGCTGTATGATGCGCTGCGCATCACACGCATGCTTGTGGGAATTACACCGGTTCACGTACAGCACATTTCCTGGACGCAGCGGCTCCCTAGCAGACACATTGGAAGGGTCGGAAAGGGGCCTGTGTCTGAGCTTATTTTTATTCATTTATTGGATATTATATATGGGCTTTGTACGGGTGTATGCTTCTGTGTGTTCCTGTATGCTTTGAACAATGGCCGGTTTCGGTGGTATCTGCTGCTGGGGTGTGCGCTGGGATTTGCTGCTTATTACTACAGTGTAGGAAAACTGGTGCTGCGCCTGTCGGGATATATAGTAGCGGTGCTGCGGAGTGTAGTGGGCTGCATTGTATATCTATTGACCCAGCCGGTTCTGTGGATTGGGCGCAGGCTGAGGCAGCTGCTTCGGCCGGTGTGGGCGCTGATTTTACGGAGACGGCGCATCCGTCAAACAGAAAGAATAAAGAAAAGCTGGGCGAAGAAAGTCCGGTTTACATAATATGTACTTTAATGAAGTATAAAAGGTGTGATATAACCATGGAAAGAAAAAATACGGGCGTATTTGTGAAGCTTGCCATTTTTGCCCTTGCTGTATTTGCGGTGATTTCCATTGTGTATCTGCAATTGACCATCAATGAAGAACGCACCAAACGAGATTCCTTGAAAGCAGAAGTAAGTGCTCTGGAGGAGGAGCGGGATGCGCTGCAAAACCAAGTTGATGCACCGATAGATGAGGAGTATATCATCGATATAGCGAAGGAAAAGTTGAACCTGCGGCTGCCGGAGGAGATAATATTTTATAATAATTTAATATCAAAAAGCCCCTTATTCTCCTGTGG
>JAGZAC010000262.1 GCA_018370615.1 Clostridiales bacterium | reverse complement strand
TATTCAGTGCCTCCAGCAGTGTTTTTCCGGGAAGAATTTCAGCAGCCATTGCAGCAGAGTGGGTCATGCCGGAGCAGCCGATAGTCTCTACCAGCGCCTCTTCGATTACGCCTTCCTTCACGTTCAGCGTCAGCTTACAGGCGCCCTGCTGAGGAGCGCACCAGCCCACACCGTGGGTGAGGCCGGAGATGTCTGTAATTTGTTTTGCTTTTACCCATTTTCCCTCTTCAGGCAGGGGAGAAGGACCGTGATTCGGTCCCTGGGCAACGCAGCACATGTTTGAAACTTCTTCAGAATATGCGATGCTCATAGATTTATCTCCTTTTTGTTTATTTTTCAACAAATATCATTATAAAGGTTTTTTTGCAGTTTTTCAATAAAAGAATCGAAAATTTTTCCCCCGATGCGCCGGGTTTTCTTGTGCATCCTGTTTAGTATGACAGAATGTCCCGCACCTGGTCAAGTGTAGTGGCATGATTCAGCGCCTCCCGCATCCGTGCAGAGCCCCGCATACCGCGAATAAAGTGGGCAGCCCTTCCCCGGGCTTCCCGCACACCTCGCTGCTCTCCCTTTTCCTTTACAATATCAGAAACCAGCTCTATGGCGGTGCGGCGGATTTCCTCTTCCCCAGGGAGTATATACGGCGCTCCCGCAAATGCGGCCCGAATGGAGGCAAAAATCCAGGGGTTGCCCAGCGCCTCCCGTCCAATCATCATTCCATCGCAGCCGGTCTCTTCCAGCATCCGAAGGGCGTCTGCCCCGCTGCGCACGTCTCCGTTTCCAATAACAGGCACATTATCCGGCAGCGCCCGGCGCACCGCACAAATCACCCCATTATCCGAGGAAGGTGCGTACATTTGATTTCTGGTGCGTCCGTGTACGGCAACCTCCGCCGCTCCATTTTCCACACAGACCGAAGCAACCTCTACTGCGTTCACATGCTCCCTGTCCCAGCCTGCCCGGATTTTCACCGTCACAGGAATATCGTAAGATTGTACTGCGCGGCAGACCGCGGCAACAATCTGTCCGCACAGGGCCGGGTCTCGCATCAATGCACTGCCGTCACCGCTGCCTACAATCTTGCGCACAGGACACCCCATATTGATGTCAATGGCACAAGGCAGGTGAGCATACGTACATCCCGCAAATTCTCCGGCGGCGAGCATAGCAGCCGCCTCTTCCATCACCGCCGGGTCGTGGCCGAATATCTGAACGGCACAGCGATCGTCCCCTGCCGGAATTCGCGCAAGGTCCGCCGTTTTCCGATCCCTGTACACCATCGCCTGGGCGGAGATCATCTCCGTCACCGTTCGGTCCGCGCCAAGCCTGCGGCAGAGCAATCGAAAGGGAGCGTCTGTAAATCCGGCCATAGGCGCTAAGATCAGAGATGTACGATTTTCCATATTACTCATCATCCAGCTTGAGCACCGCCATAAATGCTTCGGGAGACACCTGCACACTGCCCAGCTGACGCATTTTCTTCTTCCCTTCCTTTTGCTTTTCCAGCAGCTTCTTCTTTCTGGTAATATCGCCGCCGTAGCATTTTGCCAGCACGTCCTTGCGCATGGCCTTCACCGTCTCACGAGCGATAATTTTCGAGCCGATGGCCGCCTGTATGGGGATTTCAAACAGCTGTCTGGGAATGTTCTCTTTCAGCTTTTCCGTAATTTTTCTAGCCCGTCCATAGGCCTTATCCTTGTGTACAATAAAGGTGAGCGCATCTACAATCTCTCCGTTGAGAAGGATATCCAGCTTCACCAGTTCGCTGGGCTCATAGCCCTTTACTTCATAATCCAAGGAAGCATATCCCTTGCTCCTGGACTTGAGCGCATCGAAGAAATCATATATAATTTCGTTCAGGGGGAGCGTATAATGGAGCTCCACCCGCTGGGTGTCCAGATACTTCATATCCAGATACACCCCTCTGCGGTCCTGACACAAATCCATAATCCCCCCTACATACTCCGTAGGCGTAATAATGCTGGCAGAGACCACCGGCTCTGCGGCAGACGCAATCTCTTCCGGGGGTGGAAAATTGCTGGGATTGTCGATTTCCAGCACAGTGCCATCCCGCTTTGTAATTTCATAAATAACGCTGGGAGCGGTGGTAATCAGATCCAAATTGAACTCCCGCTCCAGTCGTTCCTCGATAATCTCCATATGGAGCAGCCCCAAAAATCCGCACCGGAAGCCAAAGCCCAGCGCCGCCGATGTCTCCGGCTCAAAGGTGAGCGCCGCATCGTTGAGACGCAGCTTCTCCAGGGCGTCCTTGGTTTCGTTATATTTTGCCCCATCAGCAGGATAGATGCCCGCATACACCATAGGCTGTACACTCTTAAATCCGGGCAGCGCCTCGCTGCACGGACGGTCCGCGTGGGTGATTGTATCCCCCACACGGGTATCGGACACCGTTTTGATGGACGCGGTGATATATCCCACGTCTCCTGCCTGGAGACAGTCCAGCTTCTGCATGCCGAAGGGCTCCAGGGCACCCACTTCTGTCACCTCAAACTGTGCGCCGGTGCTCATCAAAAGGATTTTGTCTCCGGGACGCACTGTGCCGTCCATGACACGGATATACACCACAACCCCCAGATATGAATTGTACGCAGAATCAAAAATCAGGCATCGAAGGGGCCCGTTTTCGTCCCCGCTGGGACAGGGAATCTGTGAAACGATGGCATCCATCACGTCCTGAATATTGCGCCCCGTTTTTGCAGATACCGCAGGACACCCTTCCGCGGGGATCCCGATCACATCCTCAATTTCCTCCCGGCATTTATCCGGCATGGCAGAAGCAAGATCGATTTTATTGATCACCGGCACAATTTCCAAATCCGCATCCACTGCAAGGTAAGCATTTGCCAGCGTCTGCGCCTCGATCCCCTGGGTGGCATCTACTACCAAAAGCGCCCCTTCACAGGCGTTTAGGGAGCGCGACACTTCATAGTTAAAGTCCACATGTCCAGGGGTATCGATGAGATTCAGAGAATAGGTCTCCCCTGACGGATCTGTATAATTGATGCGAACCGCTCTGGCCTTGATGGTGATCCCCCGCTCACGCTCCAAATCCATATCGTCCAGCAGCTGCTCCTCCATCTCCCGGGAGGAAACCGTATTGGAAAATTCCAGAATCCGGTCGGCAAGGGTGGACTTGCCGTGGTCGATGTGGGCGATAATAGAAAAATTGCGGATGTGCTTCTGCCGCTCTGAAAGTTCTGCCATATATATTGCTCCGACGCGCCGGAGCGCTCCTTTCTACGGAAAATCTCTTGCTTCATGGAATAGTATACCATAAAAAAATCTTCATTACTATTGTCTATGGTAAAAAAATGTGTTAAAATGACAATATATTACTGCATTATTTTATACATTGAGGTATGACCTGTTGGCTGAAATATTCGCCGGCACGGAAATAATAACGCTTTTCGGCAAGATAGGCGCAATGGTCGAAGGACAGGGCAAGCGGTGAAATATCAAAAT
>JAGZAC010000261.1 GCA_018370615.1 Clostridiales bacterium | reverse complement strand
GCAGAATATATCCGGCAGATATGAATTCAGAAAGGTATGGGCAGAAACTTGAAAATCAGAAAAATTAGAGAGCTTCTGGACGCTGAGCTTTTGTGTGGAGAGGACCAGCTGGACAGAGAGGTGTATTCGGCCTGCAGCAGTGATATGATGAGCGATGTGCTTGCTTTTGTAAAGGATCAGGCGGTTTTGCTCACGGGGCTTGTGAATCCGCAGGTGATACGCACAGCGGAAATGATGGATATGCACTGTGTCGTCTTTGTGCGGGGGAAAAATCCCACGCCGGAGATGGTGGAGCTTGCACGCAGCAGCGGGATTGTGGTGATGCACTCTGCACTGCGGATGTTTGAAGCGTGCGGTACCCTGTACAGTGCCGGCCTTAACGGGACGAAAGTGGCGGAAGAATGACAGACGCAGGTGTAAATTTTCATTTTGATGTGGACGGGAATGATTTTTCCTCTGCCGGCGCTGCGTCGGTAGAAGTGAAAAAGCGTCTTCGCCAGCTTGGATTTCCGCCGGATGTGATCCGTAAGGTGGCCATTGCCATGTATGAGGGCGAAATCAATATGGTGATCCATGCAAATGGGGGAACAGCAGACGTACTTGTGCTTCCCGATGAAATTACCATGGTGCTGCGGGACCAGGGACCGGGAATTGCGGACGTTTCCCTTGCGATGCAGGAAGGCTTTTCCACGGCCAGAGACAATATTCGCTCTCTCGGCTTCGGCGCCGGCATGGGGCTCCCGAATATGAAAAAATATACGGATGCCATGGAAATTGAGACAGAGCTTGGCAAGGGCACAAAAATCGTGATGAAGGTGAAGGTGTAACCTGCGCTTTCGTCGGTTGTGGAGTGGATAGAATGGAATATAAGCATTCAGTGTCCCTTGATGTAGATAAATGCAAGGGATGTACACACTGTCTGAAACGCTGCCCAACGGAGGCGATTCGCATTCGAGAGGGGAAAGCCAGGATCAATTCCCAGCGGTGTATCGACTGCGGTGAGTGCATTCGTGTTTGTCCCTATAAAGCAAAAAAAGCAACCCATGATTCCCTGGAGGCGATGGAGCAGTACCGGTATAAGGTTGCGCTTCCCGCCCCCTCCCTATATGGACAGTTCGACCATCTTTCTGATATAGATTTTGTACTGCAGGGCCTTTTGGACATGGGCTTTGACGAGGTATATGAAGTATCCAAGGCGGCGGAGCTGGTGTCCGGATATACGAGACAGTATCTGCGCCGGCCGGGGCTGAAAAAGCCTGTCATTAGTTCAGCATGTCCCGTAATTGTCCGTCTGATCAGCATGCGGTTTCCGTATTTGTGTGAAAACGTGCTGCCGATCCTGCCGCCTGTGGAAATAGCGGGAAAGCTTGCCAGAAAAAAAGTGCTGGCGGAGCATCCGGAGCTTCGGGCGCAGGACATTGGGATTTGCTTTATATCCCCGTGTCCGGCGAAGGTCAGCTATGTGAAGAATTCCTTTGCGGGACAAAAAAGCAACATTGATTTAGTGCTTTCCATATCGGATGTGTATTTTTCCCTGGTTTCCCGTATGAACAAAATTATCGTGCCCCAGGTTTCCACAGACTCCGGTATGGTGGGTGTTAGCTGGGCGGTGGCCGGCGGGGAATCTACCGCACTGTTCAATGACCGGTATCTGGCGGCAGATGGAATAGAAAATGTCATCCGTGTGCTGGATCAGATTGAAAATGCCGATTTCCCGGAGCTGGAGTTCGTAGAGCTCAATGCCTGTGACGGCGGGTGCGTAGGCGGGGTGATGACCATGGCAAATCCATACATAGCAAAGGCGCGGATTCAGTCTCTGAAACGGTATCTGCCGGTGTCGCCCAATCTTCATCCCGGAGAAGGAGATGTTCCAGGAGAGGCTGCTATGCCGCCGGTGGAATATGCGCCGGCGTCTCCTCTGTCAGACGACAGAAAGGAGGCTATGCGTATGATGGCGGATATACAAGATATCCGCAAGGATCTTCCTGATTTGGACTGCGGTTCCTGCGGGGCCCCCACCTGTGCGGCCTTTGCGGAGGACATTGTCCGGGGCGAGGCCTGTGCAGATGAATGTGTGGTATTTATGCGAATGATTTTTCATGATTATATTGAAAAAAGAAAGGATGCCGCCCAGGTGAAGGAGGCGCTGCGGGACGTCACCCGTGGTGGTGACACACATCCTGATACGGAGGGCTCCCAATGAAACTGGATATTTTAGCAGATAAACTTGGTCTTTCGCATATTTGCGGCAGCCTGGACAAGGAAGCCGAAAACGTATATGTAGGAGATTTGCTCAGCTGGGTCATGAGCCACGCAGTGGAGGGAGATGTCTGGGTTACGATTATGTCCAATGTAAATGTGGCGGCAGTGGCCAGCCTTACCGAAGCTGCATGCGTGATTCTGGCCGAAGGCGTGGAGCCGGACCCGGAAACTGTCCAGGCGGCAGAGGAAAAGGATGTGACAATCTTTTCCGACAAGCGGTCTGCGTATCAGCTCTGCTGTTGTCTTGGGGCACTTCTCTCCAATGGGTAAATATTATTACGATTTGCACATCCACTCCTGCCTGTCTCCCTGCGGAGATGCGGATATGACGCCGGCGAACATCGCCGGTATGGCGGCGGTGGCGGGATTACAGATTGCGGCGCTTACCGATCACAATACAACAGACAACTGCCCTGCTTTCTGGCAGGCATGCAAGGCCCATGGGATCATTCCCGTGCCCGGGGTGGAGTTGACCACTGCGGAGGAAATTCACCTGCTGTGCCTGTTTCGGAATCTGGAGGCGGCAATGGAGTTTGGAAAACATATAGCGGCGGCAAGGATGCCCGCCAAAAACCGCCCGGATATTTTCGGCCGGCAGCTTGTAATGGACTACACGGATCGGGTGCTGCGGGAAGAGGATGCCTTTCTTTTGGGCGCCACGTCCCTGTCTTTGGAACAGGGAACAGCGCTGTGCCGGTCTCTCGAGGGTGTTTGTATGCCCGCACATATTGACCGGGAAGCCAACGGTGTGATTTCCGTATTGGGTACGTTCCCGCCAGATATGGGATATACCAGCTATGAAGTCAGTCCTGCCGGAAATCGGCAGGAGCTGGAGAAGCTGCATCCACAGCTGCAGGGCCTGCGCTGCGTGACCAATTCTGACGCCCACTATCTATGGGACATATCCGGGGCTGAAAACTGTATGGAAATCCCGGACGAGCCGTACAGCAGTACACTGGTGCGGGAGAATCTTCTTGCGGCTTTGGAGGGCAAATGAAGGATTTATCTCTCTACATATTAGATATAGCTATGAATTCTGTGCGCGCCGGTGCAAAGCATATCGCCATTACTTTAGAGGAACGGGACGATGCAGTGCTTACGCTGACCATTGAGGACGACGGCTGTGGCATGAGCCAGGAGCAGGTGCAGCGGCTGTTTGACCCCTTCTATACTACCCGAAAGACCCGGAGCGTGGGGCTGGGCGTCCCTTTTTTGCAGATGCTGGCGCGGCAGACGG
>JAGZAC010000260.1 GCA_018370615.1 Clostridiales bacterium | reverse complement strand
TGCCAGGGAAGCACAGCCATATTGGGGATCTGCGTAAAATGCTCAATGATAATGCTTGCGGGAATACACAGCAGAACAGTGATCCCAATGCCGATAAGTCCTGCTGCAAGTCCTACAATCAGCGTTTCTGCATTGAATACGCGGGACACGTCATGCTTGGACGCACCAATGGAACGCAGGATGCCGATTTCCTTTGTCCGTTCCAATACGGAAATATACGTAATAATACCGATCATAATAGAAGAAACTACCAGGGAGATAGAGACAAATGCAATCAGCACATAGGATATTGCGTTGATGATGGTGGTAATAGACGACATGAGGATGGCCACGTAGTCTGTATAGGAGATCTTGTCCTGCTCCTCAACCCCACTGCTGTATTCGTCGATAATTTCTGCGATCCGGTCCTTTGCCTCAAAGCTGGATGCATATATGTTGATAGAAGAAGGTGTTTCCAAATCTACGGCGCTGAGCTTTGCAATATTTTCATCATAGGTAGACTCCGACACGGAAGGCGGCATATGGCTGTCATACAGAGCGGCGATTTGCTGGGAATCGGAGGCAGCAAGGATTCCCTCCAGTCCGGCAGCCAACTGTTCCGTGGAAAGTCCGGCAAGAGAGGCTTCCACTTCCTGTGCATACTGCTCGGACGCCATTTGTGCCATTCTGTCCCGCACCAATTCTTCTATCTCTTCATCCGTCATACCGTCGATATAGCTGCGCACTGTTTCTTCATCGGCACCGGAGGACGCCGTATATCCCTCTACGATGACCGCCTCCATAGAAGCGCGGTCCGGATAGGCCGCCATATATTCGTCTGTCATCTGCTCCAGCGTATCTGCGGGAATTTCTACAGTGATCTGTTTGTACAGCTCTGCCTTTTCTTCCGTAGAAAGAGATGCGGCATAAGAAGAAAATGTCTGCGCTTTTTCTTCTGCACTCAGCTCCTCCATACTGCCGTCGTCAAAGGGCAGTCCGGTGAATACGTCTGTTGCCGGGTCATCTTTTTGCTGCTGCACAACCTCGCTTTCGTTTGTCTTTTCAATGATGTACTGGGTCAAATCAGAGGTATATCCTATAGCACCTTGAATAGAGGTGGCGGCTGCATCCGCATTTGGACGGACGACACCGGTCACTTTCAGTTCAATTCCATTTTCCGCTGTGATTTTCATATAGTCCTCGTTGTCCCGCATATCGGTCCAAACGCCGTCTCCGTCGCTGTCAGTGTAATAATCGGACGGAAGCACTGCATAAAAGGAAAGATCCAAAAAATCTTCGTATTCCCAGGTTTCTTCTATAACCTCCGTTGCTTCTCCCTGCATGGCCGCAGACATGATATCCTCAATCTCGCTTTGGTCCCGCAATCCCAGGGAATACAGGTACACGTCGCTGAGTTCGTTATTTTCGCTGATGACAAGGATGACTTCATCATAGCTGTCCGGCCAGGAGCCTGCCAGCAAATCGTACTGATCTTTTACAAGATCGTTGATGATCTCTCCGTCTGCACCCGGCATAATTTCCGACCACACGTTCATTCCCTGCATGGTGTACTGGGAATAAGGAGAGGAAGTCATGGATTCTTCATCGTAGGAAATTCCCATGGCACTTTGCATGGCTGTCATAACGGTGGAAGGATTAACGGTAATAAAGTCGCCTTCAGTATCATAGCCGTATATCAAAAGATCCAAACCGTATCCGTACTGAATGGCGCTGATATATTCCTTCAATTCTTCGTTGTTGTCCAGAAACACCTTAAAATCTGTCAGATTGTTGGTAGTAGCATCTATGGATGCCAGTGCGTTGAACATCTCTTGCATTTGGGAAGAGGCGTGTACCTTGTCGTCGTTATATTCTACTTCCTCAGAGCCCATAAAAGCGGCAAGCATTTCTTCCAAGTCGATGTTTTCAGCCTGAATAGTGACAGGGTATCCGGAGAGGGTATCCTCTTGTACTTGATTGATGTAAAGCTGTATTCCGTTAGAAAGAGATAAAATCAGGGCGATGCCGATAATGCCAATGGAGCCTGCAAAAGAGGTGAGAATCGTCCGCGCCTTTTTTGTCATCAAATTGTTGAGGGACAGAGAAAGCGCCGTAAAAAAAGACATGGAGGTTTTGCCGCTTTTTCGCCCGCCTTCTTTTTTGACATTTGCCGTACTTTCCGCGGGCGGAATATTTTTCGCGCCGGCGGCGTTGGGCTCGTCAGAAAGAATTTTTCCGTCCCGCAGCCGTACAATCCGGGTGGCGTAGGTCTCTGCCAGTTCCGGATTGTGGGTAACCATTATCACCAACCTGTCCTTTGCAACTTGTCGGAGCAATTCCATAATCTGTACACTGGTTTCTGTGTCCAGCGCTCCGGTGGGTTCATCGGCTAGGATGATTTCCGGATTGTTTACCAGTGCTCTCGCGATGGCCACCCGCTGCATTTGTCCACCGGACATTTGAGAGGGCTTTTTGTGAATTTGGTCGGCAAGTCCTACCTGGCAGAGAACCTCTTTTGCCCGCCTGCGCCGCTCTCCCTTGGATACGCCGGACAAGGTCAGCGCCAATTCCACGTTAGACAGTACAGACTGATGCGGGATCAAATTGTAGCTTTGAAACACAAATCCTACAGAATGGTTGCGGTATGCATCCCAGTTGCGATCTTTATATTCTTTCGTAGAAACGCCGTTAATAATAAGGTCTCCTGTATCGTATCGGTCTAAACCACCAATTACATTCAATAGAGTGGTTTTTCCCGATCCGCTGGCACCTAGAATTGCCACAAATTCGTTGCTGCCGAAGGACAAGCTGACATTGTCCAGCGCAGCGGTTTTTATGTCGCCGGTAATATAGGTTTTTGTTATATTCTTCAGTTCAAGCATTTTTTGCATCCTTTTCTTTCCCGGAAACCTGTTTTTCTATATTGCAAATAATTCGACGAAGGGCTTCGATTCCGGTAACTGCCGACAAAAAATCCTTTGGGGAAACAACACGTTCGTCGCCAAAATATCTCCGCAGTGTCTGCTCTACCCCATCCAGGGCGGCTCTGCCTTTTTCTGTAATTACCAATACTACGCTCCGCTCGTCTGTTCTACAGCGCTGCCGCAGGATAAACCCATCACCCTCCAGCTTTTTGCACATAGAGGAGACATTTCCCTGATTCAAATCCAGGGTCTTGAAAACAGTGCTCACAGTGGGATTTTCCTGATGGGCAATCAAATTCAAGGTAATAACGGAAAGCGGAGTCAGGCCAAACTTTTGTGTAATCGGCGTCATAATCCTTTCAAAGGAAATCCGCGCCTGAATAAAGCTGGTGACAACCTCTAGCTGAAAAGAGCCGTTTCCATACGTGCAATTTTTCATATTCCACTTTCACCTCAAATCCGCGTTGTTACGTCAAACCGCTTGGAGCAGCGCGGACAGACCACCGGGTGGGTTCCCTTTCTTTTGGGCAGCCGAAGCGTTGCTTTGCAGTAGGGACATTTTTTATAGCGGTAACTTTTAAAATCCCGAATTTTATTTTTTTGC
>JAGZAC010000259.1 GCA_018370615.1 Clostridiales bacterium | reverse complement strand
ATTCGGAACCTCCATGCATCCTATTTAGGCGTTCGGCAAAACTATTCGCAATTCCGTATAGTTTTATTATATTCATTTATCCGACCATTTGCAAGTGGGGAATGTGATATGGAATTAAGAGCAGAGCCTACTACCTCTTACCCTACGATTACACAAAAAACGAGCAGACAGAAAATTTCCGTCTGCTCGTTTCTCTTTCCTTATACCCAATTAAGCGGGAGGAAACTGAGGTGTTTTTCCACCTTTTACAGGGGACAAACATTTACAGCGCGCAGCTTCTCGCTGTTCTTGGGATCGGGCTCCGTATCAAACGTAACCTTCTGGCCCTCTGTCAGCGTCCTAAACCCGTCGGTCATGATTGCGGAAAAATGCACAAACACATCATCGCCGCCCTCATCGTTGGAAATAAATCCATAGCCCTTGTCTGCGTGAAACCATTTTACTGTACCTTTGTTCATCAGGTACCTCCTAAAAAATATAAATTGTACCCATATAAAAACAAAAGCTCACACATATGCAAATCAAAACAACCTTGACCTACATACATGTGAGAACAAAGCAATTATTTTGAATACATGGGAAGTATAGCACAGTTTTCCATCTTTGTCAAGCTGCAGTACAAATTATTTGTCCGCACCTCCATTGACCTGCATACCCATCCATGTTAAAATTGATACATTACACCACTCTGGGAGAAGCACCATGGAAGTTTATGAAGAATACGTTCCAATTGGCAAAACTTTGCAATATTTCCTCCACTGCCCCGTTCCGGAAACGGACACCGTACTGCTGTATCTCCACGGCGGTCCCGGATTTTCCGCAGCATATCGCGCCTATCTGCTGGATACTCCCCATCCTCCTTGCACGCTGGTGTTTTACGACCAACGCGGCACCGGCAAAACTCTTTTGCAAAACAAATCTGACCGGCCGACCGTTTCCACGCTGCTGAAAGATTTGCACAGCATTATTTCTTACCTTAAAGAAAAATATCAAACGGAAAAGCTTCTGCTGCTGGGCCACTCCTGGGGAAGCGTGCTGGGAACACAGTACGTACTGCAGCATCCGGACACCGTATCTGCTTATATTGGAATGGGGCAGGTAGTCAACATGCTCCGCGGGGAAAAAGCCGCCTTTGCCGAACTGAAACGGCGTATATTTGTCCAAGGCAGGCCAGGAGACATGCGCAGATGCAAGCGACTGGAGCGCCGGCTTTCTTTTCAGTCCCCCAAATCCTTTCAAAAAAGCCGGCGGGGACTCAGTCTTCTTCAATATCGGTATGGATTTTATCCCAAAATCTATACTGCTGTAAAAAATGTATGGAAAAGTCCTGTGTTTTCTATAAAAGATGTCTTTTCCTTTCTCATGGCGCCCCGGACAAACAAGGCATTGGACCGATCCCTGTGGGAATTTGACGCAGCATCTACATGCGAATATGCCCTGCCTGTTTATTATATTTTGGGAGAGGAAGATTGGCAGGTGCCCAGTGCCCTTGCCGCACAGCTTTTTGAAAAAATTCGTGCTCCTCAAAAGCAGCTGTTTTGGATTCCCAAGGCCGGGCATTCTACGGATATTGATAATCCCGCCGCCTTTTGGTGTGCTTTGGAAAAAATTCTGTGGCAGATATGCAGTTAATATTCAGTTGATTTATATTTACATTAAATTAAATTAGTCATAAACTATCGTTAATATTGAGGTGCTATACTTTTACCATTCTGGAAAACATAAGGCAAAGTTTTTTGTGAGAAACGCAATACGAGGTACAAATTATGCTGAAGCTACTTAAGTATCTGAAAAAAAAGGATTGGCTGCAAGTCTTTTGCGGTCTTATTTTTATTTGCGCTCAGGTCTGGCTGGATTTGAAGCTGCCGGACTATATGTCAGAGATAACCACCCTGGTGCAGACACCGGACAGTCCCATGTCCAGCATTTGGGCCGCCGGTGGAAAAATGCTGCTCTGCGCCCTGGGTAGCTTGGCCTCGTCGGTGATTGTAGGCTTTTTTGCAGCCCGCCTGGCCGCAGCATTTTCCTGCCGTCTGCGGGATGGGATTTATAAAAAGGTAGAGTCTTTTTCCATGGAGGAGATTGGAAACTTTTCCATATCCAGCCTGATTACCCGCTCTACCAATGATATTACCCAAATTCAAATGATTATTGCCATGGGTATGCAGGTAATGATCAAAGCGCCTATTATGGCGGTTTGGGCAATTTTGAAAATATCCGGAAAAAGCTGGCAGTGGTCCTTTGCCACCGGATGCGCAGTAATTGTCCTGGTGCTGATTGTATCGGTTCTGATGACCTTTGCGCTTCCGAAATTTAAAGTCGTTCAAAAAATGACCGACCATCTGAATCTGGTTACCAGAGAAAACCTGACCGGCGTGCGCGTCATCCGCGCTTACAATGCAGAAAGCTACCAGGAAGAAAAATTTGAGAAGGCCAACGAGCAGCTTACCCGTACACAACTGTTTACAAGCCGTTTGATGGCCATTATGATGCCCGGCATGACCCTAGTGATGAACGGACTTTCCCTGTCCATCTATTGGATCGGCGCATACCTTATCAACAGTGCCGCTATGACGGACCGCCTGAGCCTGTTTTCCGATATGGTGGTATATTCCTCCTACGCCATGCAGGTGGTCATGGCCTTTATGATGCTGGTGATGATCTTCATCATGCTGCCCCGTGCCACTGTATCCGCCAACCGTATCAATGAAGTGCTGGATACCCAGCCGCGAATTTTAGACGGAAAAGAAACGAAAAGCACCGCTCCCATGGGAGAGGTGGAATTCAAGAACGTCAGCTTCCAGTACCCCGGCGCCGCGGAATACGTGCTCCATGATATTTCCTTTAAGGCAAAGCCCGGCCAAACTGTAGCCTTTATCGGTTCCACCGGCAGTGGTAAGAGTACGCTTATCAACTTAATCCCCCGATTTTACGATGTCACGGAAGGACAGATACTCATTGGCGGCCGGGATGTGCGGGAATACACCCTGGAGGAGCTCCACAACAAAATTGGTTATGTGCCGCAAAAAGCCGTAATTTTCTCAGGCACTATAGAATCCAATATCGCCTTTGGAGAAAACGGAAAGCCTGCGCCAGATGCAGATGCTGTGGCCAAAGCGGCAGACATCGCCCAAGCGGCAGACTTTATTGAAAAAAAGCCGGAAAAGTATGATGCTCCCGTTGCACAAAACGGTACCAACCTGTCCGGCGGGCAAAAGCAACGCGTGGCAATTGCAAGAGCTGTATGTCGCCAGCCGGAAATCTTCATATTCGACGACTCCTTTTCTGCCCTGGACTATAAAACGGACAGCACCCTGCGCCGGCGTCTGGCGCAGGAAACCACTGATGCCACTACATTTATCGTAGCGCAGCGGATTGGTACCATCCGCCACGCAGACCAGATCATCGTATTGGATGAAGGCCATATGGCAGGCATCGGCACGCACGAACAGCTGATGGCATCCTGCAAGGTATATCAAGAAATCGCATATTCACAACTGTCAAAGGAGGA
>JAGZAC010000258.1 GCA_018370615.1 Clostridiales bacterium | reverse complement strand
ATTGGCTGTCGGTCGGAGCGACCTCCTCCCGCTTCGCGGTACCGCCAATTCTCCCTCCACCTGTGTGGTATACTTGCCCAGGGCCTCTATGCCTGATGGAAAACGATGTGAGGAGTCCCTGGGCCTGGAGAAATTGGCTGTCGGTCGGAGCGACCTCCGCCCGCTTTGCGGCACCGCCAATTCTCCCTCCCACCTGCGTGGTATACTGTGTCCAGGGCCTCTATGCCTGATGGCAAACGATGTGAGGAGTCCCTGGGCCTGGAGAAATTGGCTGTCGGTCGGAGCGACCTCCTCCCGCTTCGCGGCACCGCCAATTCTCCCTCCCACCTGCGTGGTATAAAGAAAACCACTTTTACTGATTGGCCATGCTGTCAATCAAACGGCGCATATCTGCATCCGATATGGGATCGCGCATGCCCTCCGGGACATCGGCATAGGTCCCCAGCGTCCCGGAGTGATACCACGCATTCTCCGCCTGATTATAGAAAAACTTCCCCTGATATTCCCCGACAATGGCGCAGCCGTTATTCCACGGAGGGACGAGCCTCGCATTTTCAAAGAGGAAAAGCAGCACCCGCTGCCCTTTCCTGAGCAGAGGGATTTGTAGTATGGACCCCTCCGTCCCGTTGCCGAATTTGGCCCCCACCTCACACACGGTGAGCATTTTCTGGGGCTGCTGGTCCCCGTATAGCGTCTCCTCCACCCATACCTGAGCATACGAGCTCCGCTGTTCCTCATACTGATAGAATTCCTGATAGCACACCTCGCCGATAATGATGGAGTCGGCGGCCTCAAACAATTCTTCCATTGTCTCGTATATCCGTCCCAATTTGTAGCCGGCGCTTTGCTCCTCCTTTTCGGAAGGGAAGCTGTATACCGGCGTGCTTTCCGCGGATACACTGCCGGAAGGCGGCGTGCCGCCTTCGTCCTCCGTGACCGGCGCCGAGTCCCCGCATCCGGCACAGGAGAACATAAGGAAAGCCAGCAAAACCGGGATTGCCCATCTCCTTAACCGCTTCATTTCTCCGCCTTCCTTTCTCGTTTGTAGTATATTCAGCGTTTTCACAGGATATTTTCGGCGCGCAAAAAATCAGGGCAATGGTTTGAGAACCATCGCCCTGATTTTAGCAGAGAAGAAGTGTGTTTGGCACGCGCTGGATTTGGCATAGTGCTAGTGTGTTTGTCTCATAAATTAGAATAGCTGTAGTCAAAACAAATCGGCTGTGAACATACTTTTATAAAGAAGCGCTTAACTGTTTGTGTTGTCAATAGCTTCTTCCTGATCCTCTCTTTTTTCACCAATGGATTCTGTTTCAAATAATTCAATATACTTAGTAAATCCCTTTTTTATAAGTGAAACAAAATTCGGATTGAGTTGATAATAGACCTCCGGCCCGGTTCCTTTTGTTTTGGAATAGGATATCAGCCAATTATGATATAACCAAAGCAAATGGCGATTCACGGTTTGTCGGGAATACATGAGAATATCCGACAGTTGGGTGGCAGTCGCCTCTTTATCTTTCAGTTGTAATAGAATGGAATGCTTTATTGGATTGCCAAGAGCCTCACACAATTCTTGAGGTGGAATTTTTCTGCAAAAATCTAGTCTATCAAAGGAGAGAAAGCATTTACATCCAAATATAAATTTGTATCCTGTTTCAAAAGTTCCTTTTTGAAGGATGATCGAAATATTTAAAAGGCTAATTGCGAGGCTACATTTCTTATTTTTATGAAAATGCTTAAAGGGTTCCTGAAGAAGGAGAGCATCGAAAAATTCATCTGTTTTATAGTCATGTACAAGATTCTGGATATATGCTTTATTTTGTGCATAGAGATCCACCACGGCATAATATGTTTTTTTCAGAAAAGAAAGAAGGGTTTGCAATACGGACTCAAAAGAGGTCAATAGATTAATCAGTTGTAAAATCAGTTCCCGGTCGGCGTCTATCTGCAGGATTTGCTTGACCAGTTCTATATTTTCCCATGTAGGCGTTCCCGTAAAGGGGCCCACATAGTATTCAAATACCGACTGCTTGAATGATGGATCGGTTTCCATTCTGGACAAAAAGGGGATAAAATCCTCCTGCCCAAAGCGAAAATCATAAAAATGGCGCTTGGATAAGAAACAAGGCTTTAATAAGTCACAGTAAAAAAAGGGATACAGCTCCGGCGGAGGTGTGGATATTGATTCTTTAAGATGATAATAAAGGGAAAAGTCCTCTTCTGTCACACCGTGTTTTTCCAGGTAGTCCTTTTTAAATTTATCAAAATTGAAACAAAGAGCACTATAAAACAGCGTGTCATAGGAAATGCCCATGCGGCTATCGTATTTCATGGCCTTCCCTTCCTTATCATAGCAAGGTAAGAATATGACATATGTATACCTTTAATATTACTTGTTTTGTGAGCATATTACAACCGTCAATGTGCTGTTTTTGCATATCGAATTTTGAGCAAATAACCTATTGGGACGGTATTGGTGATACGATGGATAAGCACCCTCAGCAGCCTTCCCCTCAAGGGGTATGTGTCTGCAATTCCCCTGACTTTATGGTATACTGTGCCCAGGGCCTCTATATTTCATATCAAACTATATTAGTGTCCCTGGGCCTGGAGCCGTCCTTGCGGGCCGGTTCCCTCTACGCTTATTATACCGTGTCCAGGGCCTCTTGCCTGATAGAAAACGATGCAAGATGTCATGGGCCTAGAGGAATTGGCTGACGGCCGGAGAGGCTTTCTCCCCGTTTGAATGGGGTCTGGGTCATCGGCTATGCCGGACTCTCGGCTAATTTCTGATGAAAGCTATATTACATTGCCCTGTACACTGGGCGCGCCTGAAAAGGCATTCGCAAGGATCTGCTGACCGCGGCTTTCCGCAGGCTGCTGGGAGGGGATCTCTCCCGCATGTGAGATCCCAACCATGCGGCAATACAGAGAAAAAAGGGTGTATGGATGGTTATGAAACGGTTGCTGGTGGAAACGGTTGCCTCCCATTCCTGTACAGGGTGCTCCTCTGCACTTCCGGAGGTGGTCCGGTGCTTTTGCGAGGATACCGGCGTGCCGGTGGAGTTCCGGTTCTACCGGGTCTGGGACATTTCTGCGGAATCCCCCAGTAAAGAGGTGCCGGAATACGTTCGGGAACACGTGGAACGGCTCCGCCGAGGGGAAGCCGATGCCGCTGGATTTTTTCTCAACGGCCGGTGGTTCCCGTTGGCGGCTCACCATACCGACCATATGGTACAGGCGCGGCAGGCCCTGGCCCAGGCCGCCGGTGTGAAGGAGGAGGAAGAGCAGCTGAGGCTCACTGGACGGAGCATCCGGCAGATGGCTTTCGACGGCAGCCGGTCCGACAGTGTTGCTCTCTCCAACAGCAAGGTGGGGGAATGGGGAGCCTTCAGCACGGATTTCGAGAATATCTGGTTCTTTGAAGGGTCCATCAAAAAGCTGTCCCTTGATTCCTGCCCCGTGGAGGAATTCCATTACCGGGGATACGATATCAACAAGCTGGTGGACATGGC
>JAGZAC010000257.1 GCA_018370615.1 Clostridiales bacterium | reverse complement strand
TTGTCCGGGATGGTCTTGGCGATCTTGAAGCAGGTGGAATAGGTCATGTAGTTTTGCAGCACATCCAGAATGAACCCTTCTTCAATGGCCTGCCGCATACTGTAAATGTGGAAGGGGTGGTGGCTGCCGTCCGGGTACTCGGTGCCGAACAGTTCCAGCGTGGCGGCTTTTGGGGTGGCGGTAAAGGCAAAGAAGGACAGGTTCTTGTGCCGCCCGTGGGAGGTCAACTCCTTCACCAGCGCATCCTCCGGGTCAATCTCGTCCTCCGCTTTGCCTTCCAGCTCGGCATATTCCCGCAGCGCGTCCTCGGTGTCGGCAAGGGCGGCTTTCAGCTTTAAAGCGGAGGTGCCGGTCTGGGAGGAGTGCGCCTCGTCGATGATGACAGCATAGTTCTTCCCGGCGGTCTTGTTCACCTCGGTGTAGATGACCGGGAACTTCTGCAGCGTGGTAATGATGATGCGTGCGCCGTTGTTGATGGCATCCCGCAGGTCGCCGGAGTTTTTGTCCTCGCCGATGGCCTCCACCGCGCCCAGCGTATGGTCGAAGCCGGAGATGGTCTCCTGCAGCTGCGCGTCCAACACAGTGCGGTCGGTCACCACGATGACGCTGGCAAACACCGGCTTGTTCTCGGTGTTGAACAGGGAAGCCAGCCGGTACGCCGTCCAAGCAATGGAGTTGGACTTGCCCGACCCGGCGCTGTGCTGGATGAGATAGTGCTGCCCGGCACCCTTCTGCCGCACGTCTGCCACCAGCTTGCGCACCACGTCCAGCTGGTGGTACCGGGGAAAGATCAGAGCCTTGCCGTCCTGCAGACTCATGAACTTTTGCAGGATGTCCATCATGCTGTCCTTCTGGAACACTTCTTCCCAGAGGTAGGCGGTAAGATAGCCGTTGGGGTTGGGCGGGTTGCCTGCACCGCCGTCCCGCCCGGCACCGTTGGAGCCCTGATTGAAGGGCAGAAAGCGTGTGTCCTTGCCCGCCAGCCGGGTGGCCATCCACACCTCGGTCAGGTCTACGCAAAAGTAGCCCAGAATGCGCTTATTGAACTGGAAACACACCTCCCGGGGGTCCCGGTCGTGCATCCACTGCTGCTTGGCGTTCTCCACGGTCTGCCCGGTGAACTGGTTCTTCAGCTCAAAGGCGAACACCGGGATGCCGTTTACTGCCAGCACCATGTCCACCGAGTTGTGGGTGGTGTCGGAGTAGAACCACTGCCGGTTGCAGGTGATCTCGTTTTGGGCGTAGCGCTGGGCGTCCTTCTGGTTCAGCGCGGACTCCGGCTGAAAATAGCACACCCGGAACCGCCGTCCCCGGTGTTTGAACCCATACCGCAGCACCGAAAGCAGCCCGTCCGCATCGCAGGCATTGTTAAAGGCCGTGCAGAACTTCCGCACCGGGTTTACCGGGTTCTGCTTTTCAAAAAATGCCCACTCGTTGGGTTGGGTCTTTTGCACAAAGCGAATCAGGGTATCCACAAACAGCCCCAGCTTGGGGTCGTAGCAATCCCCGTTGCGGGTGTAGCCCCCGGCAGGGGAGAGCAGCGCCGCCGCAATGTCCGATTCAAATTGCTTTTCGGTGGTGATAAGGGACATTTGAAATCCGCCTTTCTTTAAGAAAATTGGTGAATTTGATACAATAAATGAATTTTTGAACATTTTTTGTTGTGCGGGTTGTAAAAATTGCCAGTTGACACTTGTTAGAAGATTTGCTATTATACTTGTAAATTAGCATCGGAAATTCAGGTGTCTATCTAATAGATATCTGTTTTAGAAGGTGTTAGAAAAAGACCTATCCATCTTGGTTTCTCTTTTTATGAGATACTGAATTGTGTGGGTCTTTATTTTTTACCCCATTTTAGGTAGTCGTACATTCGGATCAATCTTTTAACGTTGCTTCTTGTATTAACATCAAAGTGCTCGAGAGCATCAGGGTCATTTGTAAATATCTCGCGTAAGATTTGACCTAAATAATCTGCATCCATTTTATCTTCAGGTAAAGAACACATGACGCGATATGCTTTGGGAGGGTTATCTTTTAGGGTTTCCCAAAGATTTTCCAAAGAGGAATAGCAATCAGTGGTGGAACGATATTTTTTGTTAGTCTTTGTGGCAAGGTCATCGAAATTACTTTTTGTTTCAGAGCGAATTTGGGGAAAATCTTCCTGTGTCTGTATTTGACTAAGATAGCGATATACAGGAAGATCGCCGCTATTGCTTCTTCGCATTTCGGGATAGGCGTACTTTAAAAGCTGTTCAGCAGAATAGTCAGTCAAATCTCCCATGACGATACTGCGATACCATTCATTTGCATGAACAATACTCTGTAATCCACGCTCACCAGTATTGGAAACACCAATAGAGATGGCTAGGCAGTTTTCATCAATGCTTTTATCATCAATTTGTCCCACTTTCATAAGAGGACCGGGTTTACTGGTAACAACGTAGGTATACATCTCTTCTTTGAAGCGACGCAAGAGCTTTACGGGAACAGAGGCTTGTTTAGCGGCCAGTGCGTCATAGAGAATCCCAAAGTCGGAAAGTGCAAGCCTTGTCATGGAAAAGATTTGTGAGTCAATAGCCATCGCATAAGAAGAAACGGTATAACCAGTCATGCCGGGTTTATAGTCAACAAACACAAACCGTTCCTGTAACCGGTCAGCCTTATCCTTCGGTAAGCAAAGTAGAATATCATTCAAAATCTTTTGAATATCTTGATCTGTAAGAGAGTAACCGATATAGATAATTGGATACTCCATGAAAATTGTCATCAGCTTTGCTGCAAGGTATTTGCTTTTATCATTGAAAACTTCGTAGTCACGCTCATTGATAATAAGAGTTTCCGGCAGGGAGACGGAACCATGAATCTTATAAATTTCAGCAATACCCTGTATGGCAGAAAAAACAAGTTGGTCTTGCCCTACATAAGGAGTATAATCGTCAAAAAGTTTTTCAAAGAAAAAATCGTAGTTGGTTGTGATGATACCAGCAAGATTTTTCTTGGAGATGTTTTTTAGCTTCTGGATTTCCTCTTTATATTCAGGAAGAGCGACAGATTGTTCCTTTAGATACCATGCAATTTCAGCTTTGAAGGGTGAACAACCGCGCTCTACGGCATTCAGAACAAAAGATTCGTTTGTACGCATGGTGGGAGTGTTATACCACTTGGTATCAAAATCCTGCTGAATTAAGGTGGCGATTTTAGGCATAACACCTTGTGGAGAACCCAACTGCTGAGCCTTACTTTCGTAGGCACGATAGGCGAAGCGGTCAGAGTTCACTCTGGAAGCAAATTCGGTTAATAAGCCTTTCCAGTCGGGAAGATTATAGTAACGACGGGTAATGCCAGAACCAACAAATAAAAAGGGAATGGTATTAAAATGCGAAACAATGTCCTGTATTGTCATATCGATTCTCCTTTTTCAAAAATACAAATGCTGGTAAGTCGGAAATATTGGCGCTTCTATTTTACACCTCCCTTTTCCCCGTTACAACCTCATAAATCAAACTTTTTTTATAGCTTTCCAGT
>JAGZAC010000256.1 GCA_018370615.1 Clostridiales bacterium | reverse complement strand
GGGGCTTGTATTTTTCTTTTTGAATATTTCTCTGCCGCCGATTCTTTTGGAGCCACTGCAAACGGTGGGAGACATGAATACGCCGTTTGCCATGCTGATTGCCGGTGCCACCCTTGCCGGATCCAACCTGCTGGGATGCCTGAAAAGGCCGCGGCTGTATCTTTTGTCGGCCGCAAAGCTACTGTTGATTCCACTCCTTACAGTCCTGGCGCTGGTGGGATTTGTACGCCTCGGTGTTGATTCCATGCTCATTACGATTGTGGTCATCGGGGTGGCTTGTCCCACTGCGGCGGCATGTACTATGTTTGCCCACCGGTACCAGAAAGACAGCGCCTATGCATCAGAGCTGTTTGCAGCCACCACTATTTTGTCCGCGGCCACCATTCCCGCTGTCACCTGGCTGTTGAATCTTTTGCTGGAACGTCTGGCGGTATAATTCCATTTTTTGCGGGGGAGATGTATGCATCCCATCAAGCATTTTATTACGATAACAAAGCACCGGCACAAGGTGATCGGTCACTGCCGCCGTGCTGGTATTTTCTGGCAGGGCTTGCTACATGACCTGTCCAAATATTCCCCTACGGAGTTTTTTCGTGGGGCGAAATATTATCAGGGAACCCAAAGCCCCAACGTCCAGGAGCGGAAGGAAAATGGGTATTCTGCGGCTTGGATGCATCATAAGGGACGCAACCGGCATCATTTTGAATATTGGACGGACTACCATCCCACAGAACGGAAAATCCTGCCGGTAAAGATGCCGCTGCGCTATGTAATCGAAATGTTCTGCGACCGGGTGGCGGCCAGTAAAATCTACCGGGGAGCGGCGTATACGGACCGGGACCCGCTGGAGTATTTTGCCCATGGCAAGGCCATGCGGGTGATTCATCCGGAAACGTCGGATTTTTTGGAGCATCTGCTCACCATGCTGGCGGAGAAGGGGGAAGCGGAGACGTTTGCTTATATTCGGTCCTATTTGCGAAGTCATGACACATATTGAGGCAGAGATAAGAACAACCCCTCCGCCGCTAAAGCGGCACCTCCCCTTGCACAGGGGAGGCATAAGATAAAAGGCGGAAGGCTTAAGCTAGGAAAGGCTCCCTTGTGTAAAGGGAGCTGTTGACATAGTCGACTGAGGGATTGTCTTTTTACAAGCCCTCCGCCGCTAAAGCGGCACCTCCCCTTACACAGGGGAGGCTTAAACAGTAAAGAGGCTCCCTTGTGGGGAGGCATATATAATTAAGAGGTTTTCTGTGTGGAGGCGAAATAACGCCGTCTCTGTCAGCAGTGGAACTTCTCTATATCGGTGCTTACCTTCCGCTCATAGTCGATAATTTCATTGCACAAATCTGCCACCTGACTGTCACAGCGTACCGCATGCTTTGCATATGCCTCCGATAGAGAGTCCGCCCCCATGTCGGTCCCCTTCGCTACCATGTCTGCAATGTGGGAGTCTGTATTGTCAATAAGCGTGTTGACGCCGATGCCGAATTTTGCCATGGTTTTTGCCATCAGATTCGGCTCTTTGGGTTCAATGCTGCGCTGGTGCATCAAGTCGCTGGTGCGGGTTGCCAGTCCGCTGTAATTTTCAAGCTGGGCGGTGAGTTCTGAAATCATTGACTTTCCCTTGACCTTCGGCATCACAGAGTTGATGTTTTCTATCGCCATTTTTGTGTTGCTGTACATTTCAGTCAGCAGTGCCGCGTTGTGATTTTTGTTGTCCATATTTTTTCCCTTTCGGCTGTAGATTCTTTTGCGTTATTGTTTCCATCTGCGGACATTTCCATGCAGGGAAGAGCCCTTCAAAATATTGACAAACAACATAGAGTATGTTATGATAAAGCACAGCAAAAACAAATACGGAAGGTTATCGAAGTGGTCATAACGAGGCGGTCTTGAAAACCGTTTGTCCTTTTGGACACGTGGGTTCGAATCCCACACCTTCCGCCAAATAATCGGATGACAGTGGACTGTTTAAAATACTGTCATCCTTTTTTATTCTGCATTTAGGGCTACCTTTCCAGGTCTGCGGTCAGCAATTAGGCGGCCGCACTTTTTCTATTTTGAAGTTTTGTGACAATGTTGGCAACAGGTACCTATTTCATAACAGCCAGACATGTCGGGGGCACTAGTGTCGTTTGCTTACAAACCGTCTATGCATTGCTGCCAACTTTTTGCGGGACGCCCTGCGGAACAGAGCCCCTTTTCATATGACAAAATTTTTCATAAAATTTCTCTTTTTCTTTACTATTTTCATATAATATGATATTATCATAACGAAAATTGTTGTTTTTTTGTGTGGAGGGAGAAGATCATAATGTCACAAAATGCGGTGGATGTGTTTAGAAAGTAGGTGGTTATCAGAATGTCAACAAAGACTGTTATTTGGGATTTCGATGGGACATTAGTGCTTCATGAAGGTTTATGGAGCGGTACGATGCTAGCAGCCCTTGATGAATTATTCGAACATCACGATATATCTATTCATTGCATTAAGCCGTTTTTAAGCACGGGCTTCCCTTGGCATGAAGCTGAAAAAGGTCACCCAGAACTGTCATCTCCCGATGCGTGGTGGAATCATATGGAAGGATTTTTAAAAACGATTTTTGAGAAATTAGGAATAGGAGAAAAATATGCCCTTATTTTAGCAAGGAAAACACACAAAATCTATATCGATGAAAAACGGTATAAAATCTTTCCTAATACCATAGAAACCCTTGATAGAATAAAAAAATCAGGATGGATGAATGTGATTTTATCTAATCATGTTCCGGAACTGCCTGATATTGTTCGTAAATTAGGATTCTCAAATGTGATAGATGAATGCTTCACCTCGGCTTTAATTGGATACGAAAAGCCTAATGTTATGGCATTTCAATATGTATTAGATTATTTGCACCAGCCTGAAGTATGTGTAATGGTTGGCGACAATATGAAAGCGGACATAGAAGGTGCAACTAATGCAGGGATCGTGCCAATATTGTTACATACGCCTCCCTCGGATAAAACAGTCAATTATTGTAGGACAATTATTGAAGTAGAAAACAAACTGAAAAGTATTTCTAAATTGAGAGAAACTCAAATAGAAAGCGGGAAATAACCAATGTGTCCTATTAACGAACAACAGCTACCGCTTCATCTAATATTATGCAGAAATTAGGTATGACTCTTGAAAATGATACTGGTACAAGAACTTACATATTCATTATCCATTCATTAATGATTACATTTGCCTAATGAATACTATCCCACACGAGCGTTCAAAACATTTCCTTTCTGTCCAATAAGAAAGTTGAAACACTAACAGAAAAACCGAGCGTTTTATTGAAGGCGAGCGAATTCAATTATATAATATAACATTCAAATATTAACTTTGACTTTATGGGCGGCAAATGCCCTTTTGCATACAAAGGTAGGTGGTGAGATTGTGCTTTGCATGATATGCGACGACGAGAAAAGCGATCTGGAAAGGATGCAGAAAATCGTTTCGGACTACGCCGAAGAGCATCCGGATCTATTCCTTACAGTC
>JAGZAC010000255.1 GCA_018370615.1 Clostridiales bacterium | reverse complement strand
CCTGCAAAGCATGTGCCATACCACCAGGACGGTCGTCAATTTCCACAGCCAGCACAGGTGTGATTTTGCAGGTATACCCTGCTCCGCGCAAAACTTCCAGAGCTCCCTCCGCATCCGGAACGATCACCCGCAGAATGCCATATTCCTTGGTATCTGCAATGGACAGCGCCCGCAGGTTCATGCCGTTCTCAGCAAGAACAGTGCACACATCGGCAAGCTGCCCGGATTTATTCTCCAAAAACACCGAAATCTGTTTCACACTCATGGATTCTCTCCTTTCTTACCACAAATCAGTCGTGTAGTTTTCTTTTATCGATAACCCGCACAGCCTTTCCTTCGCTGCGTGCAATGGATTTGGGCTGTACCAAATGGACCTTGGGATTGATGCCCAGCATCAGCTTTATGTCCTCTGCCAGCTTTTCTTCCTGCAGGGTCAGCTCCCGCACCGTATCAGCAAATTGTTCTTCCATAATTTCAACGAACACGTCAAAGGTGTCCGTACTGCCTACCCGGTCTACCACGATTTGGTAGTTGGAGGAATACCCCTGCTTCATCAGCACCGTTTCAATCTGAGACGGGAACACATTCACCCCGCGGATAATCATCATATCGTCGCTGCGGCCCATGGGTTTGCTCATCTTAATATGAGTTCTGCCGCAAGAACACTTTTCCCGCCGAAGCACGCAAATATCTCTGGTCCGATACCGCAGCAGAGGGAATGCTTCCTTGTCAAGGCTTGTGAAAACCAGTTCTCCCTTGCTTCCTTCGGGAAGCACCTCTCCCGTTTCCGGATCGATAATCTCCGCCAGGAAGTGATCCTCATTGATGTGCATACCGGTCTGCTCACTGCACTCAAAGGAAACACCGGGACCGGAGGTCTCCGTCAATCCATATATATCATATGCCTTGATTCCCAGCATATTCTCAATATCCCGGCGCATTTCCTGGGTCCAGGGCTCTGCACCAAAAATCCCCGCCTTCAGGTGAATGTCCTCCTTGGAATATCCCATATCCCGCAGAGTCTCCCCTATGTATGCCGCATAAGACGGGGTGCAGCACAAAATGGTAGACTGCAAATCCAACATAAACTGAATCTGGCGCTCTGTATTGCCGCTGGACATAGGCAGCGTCAGGCAGCCCACCTTGTGCGAGCCGCCGTGAAGCCCAGGTCCCCCGGTGAACAGGCCGTATCCGTAGCAGACCTGACAGACATCCTCTCTGGTTCCGCCGGCTGCCACAATGGCTCTGGCACAGCAGTCCTCCCATAAATCCACATCTTTCTGGGTGTAAAAGGCCACAACACGTTTGCCTGTAGTACCGCTGGTAGACTGAATCCGTACACAGTCGGCAAGAGGCTTTGCCAGCAGACCATAAGGGTAGGCATCCCGCAGATCTGCTTTGGTGAGAAAGGGAAGCTTATACAAATCATCCGTGCTCCGGATGTCGTCGGGAGTTACCCCTTTTTCCTCCATTAACTTTCTATAATAGGCTACATTGTCGTAGACATGCCGTACCTGACGAACGAGCTTTTCGTTTTGCCACTCCTTGATCTTTTCTACAGGAGCGCACTCAATCTCAGGCTGATAATATCTCTCCATTGGATTCACGTCCTCTCCAAATATATTGCAATTGTATCATACCACATTTGATTTGCCCATGTAAATAGATTTTTACAAATTACTGCACTTTCGCGAGAATCTGGAAAGATTTCGGTGAAAAATGTCCTCCGTTTCTGGACAAGAAATGTGAAATATGATATAATTTTATCCAGTCCACCAATACGCAAGTTAGGAGTTTTTATGGAAAATGAGGCCCTGCGTCTGCAGTACACCGTGCAAAAGCGCAAGCTTTTTGACAAATATTACAGCCACTTAAATAAAGAACAGCGGGAATGTATCTATACAGTCAATCACCCCCTGATGATTCTGGCAGGGGCCGGCAGCGGAAAAACCACCGTTCTGGTCACCCGCCTTGCCCATATGATTCGGTACGGCGATGCGTACATGACGGACTTTGTACCAGAAAGCTGTACTGCCGAGGAGCTGCAGTCCATGACAGAAGCCATGGATTTGGAGGGGGAACAGTTGGGAGCATATCTGGAGCGGTTTGCTGTCAACCCGCCGCCGGCCTGGTCTGTTCTTGCCGTCACCTTCACCAACAAAGCGGCTGGAGAAATCAAGGCCAGACTCTCTGCTATATTCGGAGAAGACTCTCCCGAAGCAAAAGACATCTGGACCGGCACCTTCCATTCCGTCTGCATGCGTATTCTTCGCCGCTGGGGGGACCTGGTAGGGTATGGCTCCGGATTTGGCATTGCAGACACAGAGGACCAGAAAAAGCTGATTGCAGAATGCATGAAGCAGCTAAACATTGATACGAAATTTCTTCCTGTAAAAAGTATCCTTGCAGAAATCAGCCGTGCCAAAAATCATCTGATGACCCCGGCAGAGTATCAAACGGAAATGGGCAGCGATACACGCATGCGGAAAATCGGCCAGGTGTACGAAGTGTATCAGTCCCGTCTCCAGGCCTCCAATCTGCTGGACTTCGACGACATCATCATGCAAACGGTAACGCTGCTGCAAAATTTTGAAAACGTCCGGGAGAATTTGCAAAATCGGTTTCGTTATATTTCTATCGATGAATATCAGGATACGAACCGGGCACAGTTTGAACTGGTTTCCCTCCTTGCAGGCGGGTATAAAAATCTCATGGTAGTGGGAGACGACGACCAGTCCATTTACAAATTCCGGGGCGCTACCATTGAAAATATTCTCACCTTTGACAGCACCTACCCCGACGCAAAGGTCGTTCGGCTGGAACAAAACTACCGTTCTACCAAAACGATTTTGGACGCTGCAAACGCGGTGATTGTAAAAAACACAGAACGTAAAGGAAAAAAGCTGTGGACCCAGGGCGAAAAAGGAGAAAAGATTCTACTGAAAAAGCTCCCCACCCAGTTGGATGAGGCACGGTTTATCTCCGATACCATCGCAGAGCTTCACGAAAACGGTCAGCCCTTTTCCTCTTTTGCTGTACTGTACAGAACCAACGCCATGTCCCGGGCCATAGAACAGGCCCTGGCAAAAAGCGGCATTCCCTATCGGATGCTGGGAGCACTGCGTTTCTTTGACCGAATGGAAATCAAGGATATTCTGGCCTACGTATCTGTTATCAATAATCCGGCAGATAACGTACGCCTGCGCCGAATCATCAATACCCCCCGCCGGGGGATTGGCGAAAAAAGCATCGCCGCAGCAGTGGCAATTGCAGACGAGCTGCAGGTTCCGCTGCTGGATGTTCTCACCCAGGCCAATACATATGTAGCCATCCCCGCCGGCGCTGCAAAAGCCATGATGGCTCTGGCAGAACTGATAACAGAACTGCGCAGTGAAGCAAACGAGGGAAAAATATCCTCTCTGATTGAAAAAATCTCTGTAAAAACCGGATATCAAGCAATGCTGATTGCTGCGGGAGAAGCAGAAAAGGAGCGGCTGGACAATATCGGCGAACTGGTGTCTACCGCA
>JAGZAC010000254.1 GCA_018370615.1 Clostridiales bacterium | reverse complement strand
CCAGAGACAATCTGTAAAATATAGTACCGCATAGGCGGCCTGCCACAGCAGAAAATTGGAAAGGCGGTAGTCTCCTCCGGTGCGCACAATCAAATCCCGATCCGGACTCTCTCGGGTGTACAGCTGCGCGGAGATATCCTCTTCCGTCACAGCATTGCCCCGGGCAATCAGCTTGTTGCATGCCTGGGTGATCTCGCTTCTGCCGCCGTAATTGAGGGCGATATTCAGTGTAAGGGGATTGTCATGGGTGAGCTTTTCTAAAAAAATGCACTTCTCCTGAATCCGGGGATCCAGTCGAGATTTGTCCCCCAGAAAAATATATCGGATCCGGTTTTTCTCATTGTCGTCCCGGGCCTCTTTAATATAGGTATCCAGCAGCCGCATAATTTCCCGAATCTCGTTCTCCGGCCGTTTCCAGTTCTCTGTGGAAAACGCGTAAGTGGTCACTGTTTTTATGCCGTAGTCTCGGCAGAGGGATACCGTCTTTTTGAAGGTCTTTACTCCTACACTGTGGCCTGCCTCTCTGGGAAGCCCACGGGCGGTGGCCCATCGCCCGTTGCCGTCCATGATAAAGGCGATATGAGACAGCCCCGTATCCTGTACCACTTTGTTGATATCGGCGGAACGTATGTCTGTACCGATTCTCTTTTTCTTAAAAAACATATGCTGGCTGCCGGGTCGGATATGCCGGCGGTCTCCTTTTCATTTTACAGACTTTTCTGCGACAAGAATCCCCCGACGCCCCGGATCTCCGCGGTGTCGGGGGAGGTTGTATCCGCTGGATTAAATATCCATAATCTCCGCGTCTTTTTTCGCGGTTACCGCGTCCACTTCCTTAATGTATTTGTCTGTCAGGTCCTGGATTGCTTTTTCAGACTGCTTTTGCTCGTCTTCCGTCATTTCTCCGCTCTTTTTCATATCCTTCGCCTTGTCTATGGCATCCCGGCGGATATTGCGGATGGATACCTTGGTCTCCTCGCCCATCTTGGCCACCTGCTTGGTCATTTCCTTACGGCGCTCCTCTGTGGGCTGGGGGAAAAGCAGACGGATTACCTTGCCGTCAGACTGAGGGGTAATTCCTAAGTCGGAAGCCAGCAGGGCTTTTTCAATGCTTTTTACCGTGGTGGCATCCCAGGGGGTGATGGAGATGGTGCGTGCGTCTGTTACCTTCACCTCTGCCATTTGGTTGATAGCAGTAGGCGTGCCGTAATACTCTACCTCAATACCGTTGAGCACTGCAGTGTTAGCTCTGCCTGCACGGACAGTATCCAGCTGGCTTTGATATACGGCAATGGTTTTCTTCATCTTCTCTTCAAAAGGTTTGTTGTCCAATTTCATTTTGCTGTCTCCTTTACCTCATTATTTACAATCGTTCCCAGCTTTTCGCCTTTTATTACCTGATAAATGCTTTCCGGATCGTCCAGACCAAACAAGTACAAGGGCAGCGCATTGTCCATGGCGAGACTTGCCGCCGTCATATCGATTACGCCCAAATGATGGGACAAAATGTAGTCGTACGTAGTTTCCTCCAGCTTCTTTGCATTGGGGTCCTTTTTGGGGTCAGCAGTATACACGCCGTCGATGTTCTTCGCCATCAGGACTACGTCCGCCTGAATTTCCACAGCCCGGAGCACCGCACCAGTATCGGTAGAGAAAAAGGGATTCCCTGTGCCACCGCCCAGTACGACTGCTTTGCCGGTTTCCAAAGCACGGACCACATCCCGTTGGGTGTAGAATTCTGCGAAGGAAGGCATTTCATTTGCAGTGAAAACTACAGTGTCTACCCCTACAGAGAGAAACGCGTCCTGTATGGCCAGAGCGTTGATGGCGGTGGCCAGCATTCCCATCTGGTCGGCACGGACCCGGTCCATATCCAGCCCCTGACGGCCTCTCCAGATATTTCCTGCGCCTACCACAATGGCAACTTGAGCGCCTTCTGCCATGCACCGACCCACTACACGGCCGATTTTTTGAATATAATCATAATCGATGATTCCATCTTTCGCTGCCAGTGCCTCACCGGACAACTTCAGAAGGACACGTTTGAAAGACACACTCATAGGGATAAACCTTTCCTACATTTGAAGTGGATATATCTACATTTATCTTACGCTTTATATTTTACTGCAAAATATAGGATTTGTAAATAGTTTTTTTCCAGATTTGCTGTGCTTTGTCAAAGTAACAGAAAAAGAGGGTTTAATTTTTAAAATAATTTTGGTTTATTTAATAATTCTCGAAAAAAGTTCATAATAAAAATAAGTTTTGACAACCCCACCGACACGACTGCGCTGTGCCACCTCCCTAGGAGTTGCGTAGCAACTCCCGCACTGGGGAGGCACAAAAAGGAAAGGCCCCCTTGTGCAAAGGGGGCTGGCGGCAAAGCCGCCTGGGGGATTGTTCTTTTACAACCCTTCCGTCAACTTCGTTGACACCTCCCCTTACACAGGGGAGGCACAAAAAGGAAAGGCCCCCTTGTGGGGAGATGCGTAGCATCTCCGGGGGCCAATCCCGCGAAGCGGGTGGGGGATTGTCTTTTTACAACCCCACCGACACGACTGCGTCGTGCCACCTCCCCTTACACAGGGGAGGCTTAAAATGTAAAACCCCCCGGCTCTGCGCATAGCAAAAACAGAGGGGGTGTTTTCACAATTCCCTCAAGATTGTAAAATAGAAAATCTTCCTACTTTATTTCTTTCCTGTAGTTTCAATATGTTTTTTCAAAACTAAATTTACATACGAGGAAAAAGACCTGTCATTTTCTTCGGCCAGGATTTTTACAGCTTTGATTACATTTTCATCTAAAGTTAAACTGACTTTTTCTTTCAACGGTTTCATAATATATCACCTCATAAAAATAATACTACTATTTTATACGAAGTACATAATTATATCATAAAATATCATAAATTCGTATTATTTAACAATTTTCGAACAAAAATTACTTTTTAAGTAAGGCAACGCTTTTCATAGTTGTACAATAACTAAATGCAATACAAATGCAATGCAAGTGTATTGCATTTAATAGTGCAATATGCGTGCAAACGTACCGCAATCGCAATGCTTACAAAATGAATATTTTATTGCAAAATATATATGTAAACGCAAGACATTTGCAATGCGAGGTGAGAGGTTTGCTTCACTTTAAGGTACCCGAAATTCCACCGACCACAAATAAAACGATTCGTTTTCCTATAGACGGTGTAGAAGAAGTGGAAAATGTCATAAAAGGAAGGGATTGTACCTTCACTGCATTTGTTGTTGCCGCTGTTCGATTGGCGTTGGAACAAGTTAAGTTAGATGAGGCAGATTAATAAGGAAGCAAAAATACATAAAACAATTTACTATCTTAAAAGATAAAACTTCTAACGTGAAGCAAAATTATCAATGCATTAAATTTTGTTCTTCTAAAACCGCCCGAACTGCTGCCACCACAAACGCTGTAAACGTACAATTTGTGCCCTGGATTGCTTTTTCAATACATTCAACGATGTCAATGGGAAAACGAATCGTTTTATTTGTGGTCGG
>JAGZAC010000253.1 GCA_018370615.1 Clostridiales bacterium | reverse complement strand
CCATGCTTGACCTGGCAGGAGGAACAACGGTATATCTTTCCTGCGGAGTCGCTGATCTGAGAAAAAGTTACAATGGTCTGGCCGCCATCATCAAATTAAAATTTCACCTCGACCCACACTCACGCTGCATGTTTGCGTTCTGCAACCGTCGGCGTACTTCTATAAAGATCCTTCAATGGGATGGATCTGGATTCTGGAGCCTGATGAAACGGCTCGACCGTAATGCTTTTCAATGGCCGGATACTCCAGATGAACTCCGTCAGGTGACTCTGAAAGAGATCCACTGGCTGTGTGACGGGCTCTCTTTAAATCCCAGGGGTGCATTTGAGGAACACCATCCAAAGATCATCCTGTAAGCATAAGACAGCGGAGCTGTCAATCCCGTAAAAATCATGAAAAACATGGCATTCCCAGCGTATTTCCTATATCCGGAAACGCAGTTTTTTATAGGAAAACAGCTGCAAGCTGGTGGGATACCATATATCCTCCCGCCCGGAAAGATACTGAAACAGCTCCTCTGTTTTTTGATAATCTGTCTTTTCGCGCAGCTCGTAGCCGTGTCCCCATATGTACAACAGCATAGGCTCCGTATCCTTTTGCCATACCCCCGCGGTCACTTCCCTCTCCACAAAGGTCCGAGCCAGCTCCGGCGTTTCCTGCTCCAAAAAGTGGCAGGTAGGTCGGAGCATGTAGGCGTCCACCGGCACATCAAAGCTGTAGGACGACTCTGCCAGGCGCCCATACAAAAAGCCGCATCGGCGAAGCAGTTCCGCTATGGAAGCGTCTCCTGCCCCCTGAGGATAGGCAAAGCCACGCACCGGTACCCCGGTAAGTGCTTCCAGTTCCGCTCGGTCATGGCAGATCTCCCACATGGCGGCAGCAGGATCGATTTTATTCAGCTGGGCGTGGGTGTACCCGTGGGCAGCGATCTCCATGCCGCTGCCGTCAAAAGCTTCACACAATTCTTTCCTGGTAAGCCGCCGCTGTATGCTTTTCACCGGGAAATAGGATTCGCTCACCTGCGTATAATCTACCGGATCATACGTACACAGCCCCGCGTTGATGTTAAAGGTGCCACGAAGGTGATATTGCTGCAGCTTCTCCACCAGCCATGCGTCCTGGGCAACGCCGTCGTCAAAGCTGAAGGTGACTGCCCGGGCCCTGCCCCCAGGGAAACGCATAAACACGTGGGCATGCTTCATATTCTCAAGTTTGCCCTTATCGGAAATTCCTTCCGTGTAGTTCATATACTTTTCCTTTTATTCCTGAATCAGTCCGCGGGTGATTTCTGCTATATACATTTTATGGAAATCTCTGGCCTTATAATGCTCCATCAAAGCAGGATCCAGCATATTTTCCTCTTTGATAAAATCGGCATAAAGCTGATTGCATTCCAAAATCACAGATGCTTCCTTGAAGGAAACATATCCGTCATTTGTCGAAAAAGGGGTAAGCCCTGCCTCATGGATTTTGTCCGTGTCTCTGCCGCTGACTCTGCCGCACAGCGCAAGTGCGTCACGGTATGCGCCGCCGAAAAAGGACAGCGTAAACCGATCTGTATTTTCCAGAAACGTATAGGTATACCGCTGGGGACGGATAAACACAAACGCAACTGGCTTTCCCCACAGAACACCCATGCCGCCCCAGCTGGCAGTCATCGTGTTGCATTTCTCCCCGTTTTGGGCCGTCACCAGCATCCAGTCACTGCCGATCATTGAAAATACATTGCCCTGAATCTCCTCAGGCTTCTTAACAATATACCCCATAATAAAACCCTTTCATGTACATTTATTTCATAAACACGCCGGAACATAATATTTTTCATTTTTATCATATGCTGCACCGGTAAAGTTTGCTCTACATAAGTATTTTACCTAAAAAGGCATATTTTTTCAACTGTTTTCTTGATATTTTTGCCAGTACCTGCTATACTGTAAGTGAAAGGGGGTATTTTTATGGATAAATTCCGCAAAAACGCACCAAAGCAGACAGACTGCAACACCTGTGTATACTTCGATTACAATGAAGCATATGACATGGACGTCTGCAATCTGAACCTGGATGAAGATGAAATGGTCCGATTTATGCAGCATCCCTACAGCGCCTGCCCCTATTACAAATTTCACAACGAATACAAAACAGTACAACACCAAAACTAGAAAAGAGGGCCACAGCCCTCTTTTCCATTTAAGCCTCTTCCGCTTCCCCTGTGTTGCAGTTCCATAGGAGATGCAGGAGTGGCGTCAGCGATAACTGCTGGAGGGGTGGCAATACAATCCCCCGGTTTTCGAACAAGCGAAAACATAGCACTCGGAGATGCTGCGCATCTCCCCTCAAGGGGGCCTTCTCATTTTTAAGCCTCCCCAGTGCGGGAGTTGCTACGCAACTCCTAGGGAGGTGTCGCAACTATGTTGCGACGGAGGGGTTGTAATCAGGACAATCCCCCGCCGACTATCGTCGGCAGCCCCCTTTACACAAGGGGGCCTACACAAAAGCCTCCCCTGTGTAAGGGGAGGTGTCAGCGTAGCTGACGGAGGGGTTGTTTATTCTCCCAACGTATGGAGTTACTGTGCGACTCCATGAAAATAGCATTTTCTACATTTGAAGAATAAAAAAGCCGCATCAGCGGCTGTTTGGTGGGCCATCAGGGACTCGAACCCCGGACCGTCCGGTTATGAGCCGGATGCTCTAACCAACTGAGCTAATGGCCCTCAAGTTTTTTTATGTTATCACATTTTATTTCATTTGTCAATAATTTTGCATGAAATTACCCAAATCCTTTATATTTACAATATTTCTGTTGACGTGAACACCCTTTTCATGTAAAATAGAATAAATCTCACAAAATTGCAGGAGGAGGGTTGTCCATGGATCAGGCGCAAAACAGACAAAATATGCGGCGACCCGCCCAAGGCCGTTCTCTGCAAACGCAGAATATCCGCCGTCCTGCACAGCAGCGGAGACGGACAAGCACACCGGCACAGCGTCCGACAGAATTAATGATTCGCCGGCAACCGCTTGGAAGCAAAGCCCCTTCTTCTAGAAGAACTTCTGCGCTGCAGAAAAAAGCGCCGGCAAAGCAAGAAAAATCAATTCCTCAATAATTTTGAAATTTTTCGTATTGCATAGGAAAAGCATGAGCAGAAATGCAACCACATAGTAGATTGCATGCAGTCCATTTCCTAAATACATAATAATTGTTGCCTTTGGGGAATCAAAAAGTTCCCATAAGTGATTCTCATAGATTTTCAATTGTGATGTCGCAAAATAGTGAAGTACAAAGCTTAATATCAATCCACAATACAGTCCCCAAAATCGAAATCGATCTTTCATTGCATGTCCTCCTTGTATAATTTGTGCAAATGAATTGAAAATATTTCCCTGTGTCATTTATTGAATTATCATTATTTTCAGAATACTATGAAAATAGATAGATTGTCAATTTGATTATATCAATAGAATAGACTGATATATTAGTGCGGACTATGAGAAAAAAAGAATTAAAATATGTTTATTTCTGTTTTTTCAACCGTTCTTTTTCTTCTCGCAGCAGTG
>JAGZAC010000252.1 GCA_018370615.1 Clostridiales bacterium | reverse complement strand
CCTGGCAATTGCTATAGAACGGAACAAGGGCTTTATCTCCACCTACCAGCTGGACATATATCCGGAAGGAACTGGCCACGACGAGGAAACCTACGACATTGTAGAACGGATTGTAAAAACCCTTCTGTGGATTCACGGGGGATACAAGATAACCATCTCAGGTTCAAGGAAAATTTACGAAGGGATTGCCGCTGCATATCAGAAAGGCGGCGCCCGTGAATTTGACGCGGACTTTATGGCCCGGGTGTATGAAGCACCCTTCTCTGTAGAATACGTGGCAAATGTAAAGGATGCGCCGAAGGCATACCAGGCAGCTGCGCCTGTAGGCCGTCATTTGGACGGCTGCCGCATCGGTTTTGACGCCGGCGGAAGCGACCGGAAGGTCAGTGCTGTGGTCGATGGTGAAACTGTATATTCTGAAGAAGTTGTATGGTTCCCCAAGCTCCAGTCTGACCCTATGTATCACTATCAGGGCATTCTCGAAGCGATGAAAACTGCCGCTTCTCACATGCCTCGTGTAGACGCCATTGGTGTATCCTCCGCAGGCGTATACATCGACAACAAAATCATGATTGCTTCCCTGTTTTTGAAGGTATCTGATGAAGATTTTGAAAAGCATGTGAAAAACATGTACATCAACGTTGCAAAGGAAATCGGGGACGTACCTGTTGAGGTGGCAAACGACGGTGATGTAACGGCACTTGCCGGCGCCATGGATTTGGATGACACCAACGTGTTGGGTGTTGCCATGGGTACCAGCGAAGCAGGCGGATATGTAGACGGACAGGGCAACATTACCGGATGGCTCAACGAGCTTGCATTTGTCCCTGTAGATTTCTGCAAAGATGCCATGGTGGATGAATGGAGCGGCGACTACGGCTGCGGGGTGAAGTATTTCTCCCAGGATGGCGTGATCAAACTGGCGCCCGCTGCAGGCATTGAATTGGACGAGAGTCTGTCCCCGGCAGAAAAGCTGAAGGTTGTACAGGAGCTGATGGCTACTGGCGACGAGCGCGCCGCAAAAATTTACGACACCATCGGTGTATACTTCGGCTATGCAATTGCCTATTATGCAATGTTTTACGACATCAAGCACGTGCTGATTATGGGGCGTGTCACCAGTGGTGAGGGCGGCACCATTCTCCTTGCTCGCGCAAACGAAGTGCTTTCCAAAGAGTTCCCCGACCTTGCAGAAAAGCTGGAACTGCACATTCCGGACGAAAAGAGCCGTCGCGTTGGTCAGTCTGTTGCAGCCGCAAGTCTGCCGGAAATTCGCAAATAGTTTATAAAAAATGAATAGGCCCCCTTGTGGGGGCTGAAATGAAAACGTAAGGCTCCCTTGCGGGGAGGTGCACAGCAGCTCCGGGGGCATGTCTGCGAAACAATTCAAGAAAAGGCCCCCTTGTGTAAAGGGGGCTGCTTGCGTGTGCAAGCTAGGGGATTGTTTTTTCTTTTACAACCCCTCCGACTCGCCTGCGGCGAGTCACCTCCCCTTACACAGGGGAGGCTTTAGGTGAAGTAAGGCTCCCTTTGTGGGGAGCTGCGCAGCAACTCCGGGAGCACACTCACAAAACAATCCAAGAATAGGCCCCTTGTGGGGAGGTGCATAGCACCTCCGGGGGCCATGTTTTTGCGTATGCAAAAACTGGGGGATTGTTCCTGCTTACAACCCCTCCGTCAGCTTCGCTGACACCTCCCCTTGCACAGGGGAGGCTTTTTACTAATAGACGTACTACCGCCGGCCGTTTTTAATAAACTGGGGTGCAATGGCAAAAGCAACCATCCCAAGAAGTATATCCACCAGTGCCACACCGGCCAGGGCCAGAGGTACTGCGTCAAAGGACAGACCAATGATAATGATCGCCACCGCAGGGAGCATTCCGAAATACACCAGAAGAACCTGGATAATTGACTTGACCCCCTGGGAAATGGACACCGGCAGGGATAAATCCGCCAGCGCACCCACATTCGCAGAAAAGAAATCCAATGAAACAATAAAGAGTATCCCCACCACAGCCGGTAGAATTGACGACTGCCCCAATAGAATGGCCGATATTGCCACCGCAGGCAGCAAATCTAAAAAGCAGGACACGCTGCCGGATAAAATCGTCCACCAAAACTTTTCATAGGCCCCTGCCGGCAGCGTCACAAAAAAGCTGGTTTTCAGCTCCGCTGCCAGAGGATTTCCAAGGGAACGGAAATACGCCATCATTCCCAGCACGGCAATCACCCAGTACATTCCGCCGGACACGTCCATTCTTTTCATAACTAAAATAAGGAGCACCGCCGTAAGCAAATATACAATCATCGTAGTGGTGGCAAAGCCAAACCGGGCAAACCGTTTCCGATTGTACATATTCTTATAAAACAGAGTGACAGCACCCCTGCCGCCGATGGTTCCGCCTCGCAGCAGCCGATCGCTGCGGTCTTTTTTTCGGGTAACCACTGCCCCCTTTTCTTGGGTTTGGGCCAGAATCGCCGCTGTCTCCTCAGATTTCGTCATAGCGTCCTCATAAAAATCCGCCCGGATACGCCATATTCCCACAATTAAAACTGCAATAAACACAAGACACACTACACCCATTCCTGCCGCCGCCAGATACTGTCCGGCCAGGGAAAAATCGATCACCGCCTTCAGCCAGCCCCAGATAGGCACAAAGGCCGCAGCCCGGCCGTTGAAAAAGGCAAACGCGCCCTCCAGTAGATTGCCGCCTCTGCTCCTCCAATATGTGGCGAACGCCAATGCCGCTACACCGCATATGACTACCACCGTCGGAAGAATATATTTGCGCAGGCGCACATGGGTAGCTGTAACCGTATAAACCAGCACAGACAAAAGCTGTGCCGTAACCAATGTTAGTCCCCACACTACTAAGGCAGCGATACATGCTCCAAGAGGCAGCCCCATATTTAGATATAGATTGGGAATCTGAAAAACCAAATATAGCCCTGCAACGATTAGCGCGCCCATTTTAAAAACCAACCGAAACAGCAGCACCGACTGCGGCTTCATAGGTGCCTGAAACAGCAGATTTACGTCCGCCATTTGAAAGATACCCGATCCCGATTTTTCCGCAGTGACCACATTCCATAGGAGAACCACCAAAATTACACCGCCGCAGACCAGGGAAAACAGATTTGCTGCCAGGACAGGATCCCCATCATTGGAAGCATCCTCTTCCACTTCTACCGACTCTTCCACGGAATCCTCCGCAAAGGTTCCCACAAGTCCGCCTACGACTGCTCCAAGTAAGACGCAAATCAAAAGAACAATCACATAGGTTTTCATCAGCTTGCGGATCTGGTTCAGGAGCGTGTGGCCCGCGTAATAGAAAAACGCCTTCATCGGGTGCCCTCCGTAATTTCAAAGAACAAATCCTCCAGGCTTTTGTCCCCGCTTTCCACTTCGCTGCGTGTTACATTGGCGCGCACCTGTCCTCCCTGCATAATCACCGTTCTGTCCCACAGCATATCCACGCTGTCGATCATGTGAGTACTCACCAACACCGCACAGCCATCGTTTCGCATTTCCTGCATCATCATCTTCAGTTCCTTGATGGCATGG
>JAGZAC010000251.1 GCA_018370615.1 Clostridiales bacterium | reverse complement strand
GCGTTGGCAAAGAAAAAAAAGGAGAAAATACGCTTTCATTCCCTGGGACAGAAGGCCCGTGCCCATTTACATACATTATCGCAAATCTACCGATATTATAAGGGAAATATGACGGAGCTTCCAACATCGGCGAATGTTCCCGTGCGCTCGATTTCCGAAGGTGCTGCTAGGATTCTGGCGGGGCGGCGGGAAATGGAGGGCGTTTATCACGCATTTGACGATGTGCGCAATTCCCGCATTCGCGGCAGCATGCGCAGTATCCAGCAGGATGAGGAAAAAAGCGCAAGTTTGTATCGGCAGTTGGCCGCAGATTATATGGCGAGGTTGGCAATATCTACAGCAGCAGTTCCTGCCGCGGCGGATGCCTCCTATATTGTACAAGCCGGAGATACCATGTGGGGAATTGCCCGTCGTTTTGGGACGACCTTGGAGCAGCTTGTGGCGGCAAATCCCCAGATCAGCGATCCAAACTTGATATATGTAGGACAGGAAATCTTTCTCCCCGGAACTTCCCCTGCACCATCTCCGCCTTCTTCTCCGGAATCAGGGGAGGGAAGAGAAAGCCTTGCCTATTTATATGCCGGAAACAGTGCAGCATATGAGAAAATGGTGGAAAAGACAGACGGGGCTGTACGCACTGTCTATCCCGACTATTTTGAAATTGACGACAGTGGGAATCTTTTGATTTCTCCTGCTGGGAAAATCGACCCGGATTTTATTGAGGAAATGCATCGGCAGAATATTCAGGTGATTCCCTTTATCAGCAACCATTGGGACCGGGCAAAGGGAATTGCAGCGCTGAACAACCGAGAAGCGCTGAGCGACCAGATTGCCCAGGCGGTGGAGCAGTACGGCCTGGACGGGGTAAACATTGATATTGAAAATGTGAATGAACAGTCTAGGGAGGATTACACAGCCTTTGTAGAATTGGTGCGTGAAAAGCTGGGACAGGATAAGACGTTGTCTGTTGCAGTGGCGGCCAATCCCTACAATCTGACTGTGGGGTGGCAGGGCTCCTACGACTACCCGCGGCTTGCAGAGATAGCAGATTATCTGATGATCATGGCATATGACGAATCTTACATAGGCAGTCAGCCGGGCCCAGTGGCCAGCAGTGACTTTTTTGAGGGCTCTATTGAATATGCCCTGGACCAAGGTGTGCCAAGGGATAAAATAGTGATGGGGATTCCCTTTTATGGGCGGTATTGGAAAACGGGAGACGCAACCGGCGGGATCGGCATTTCGGCGGGAGATATCCAGTTCCTTTTGGACAATTACAGCTCTACCGTCCGGTTTGACGAGCCGACCATGTCTGCGAATGCGACGGTAATCATCCGAGAGGGAGACCCTCTGCCGCGTATTTGGGGAGGCAGGGTACTGGAACCAGGTGTTTACGATATTTGGTTCGACAGCCCAGAAACAACTCAGTGGAAGCTGGAAACCATCGACCGGGAGGATCTCCGCGGTGTGGGAGGCTGGGCGCTCGGACAGGAAAATCCGGAAATATGGGATTTTTATGCATCTGCCCTAAACGGTGGCGTGGCACCTTCTGTGCCTGCGCCTTCTCCTGAACCGGAGATGCCGCCAACCCCTGAATTGACGGAAGAAAATTTGAATCGAATCCTTACAATTTTAAACAGCGGCGGGAACAACCGCACTGTGACGGCAGACACACCGCTGACTAGAGGGGAAGCGGCGGTGGCCATTGCAGAGATGATTGGGCTTGCGCCGGAGTCTGGAGGAGAACCCTTTAGCGATACAAGAGATTATTGGGGAAGTGGGTATATTCATGCACTGCGTAGGCGGGGAATCCTTGAGGGAATTGGTGAAAATATGTTCGGCACCAATCGCGATCTGACAAAGGAAGAGCTTGCTACGATTTTTGACCGTATTTTGGCGTTGCCGGATACCATCGATTTCCATGAGCAAAACTATCAGGATGTGCCCCCTTCCCGGTGGTCGTATTATCCTATTGAAAAAATGAGCTTTTATGATGTGTTGCCGGGGGAGAGCGACACATATTACGGCCCTCGAAATCCTATTACAGTGGCAGATCTGGCGGGAGTATTTGACCGGATCGACCAGCAGGGGTATCCCATTGATTTTGACAGGACCTGGTATAACAGCGGCGCGCCGGCGATTGAACCCAGGTGATGTAATACCATTATTTATTTGATTGTTGTATAAGGAACAATCCCCCAGCCGGCTTCGCCGGCAGCCCCCTTTACACAAGGGGGCCTTTTCACAATTAAAGCCTCCCCTGTGCGGGCGTTGCGTGCTTCTTTCAACAAAAGGCCTTTTCCTAGAAGCCTCCCCTGTGCGGGCGTTGCGTACCGCTTTCAACAAAAAGCCTCTTCCTAGAAGCTTCCCCTGTGCAAGGGGAGGTGTCAGCGCTAGCTGACGGAGGGGTTGTGGTAGGTCTGATATTGCCAGTGAACTTTTTATGTTATTAATATTGCAAATACATTTACATTTGTATATAATTAGTATGTCCAGATGGAGAAGAATCCCTCCGATAACTACGGATTAAACTGACATAGGAGAAAGGGAAAATACATGAGGATAGCAAAATCTCGTATGCGGGTACTGCGTGTCGCAGGTGCTATTGTGGGATTTATATATTTGCTTGTTTTGGTGTGGTTCCTTTTTAACGGATTTCAGTCTAGGATGGAATACGGTACGTGGATGCAATATGTTGGCGCGCATACCAATTTTGTTCCATTTTCAACGATTTCTTTTTACATTTCCAGCTTTACAAGCGGGATGATGAACAACGATATTATCTTGCGAAACTTAATTGGAAATTTGCTCCCTTTCTTCCCCATGGGGATTTTGCTTCCAATGATGTTTGACCGTATGAAGCGTTTCCCGTGGTTCTTTCTCACGCAGTTTTGTGTAATTGTGGCTTTTGAAGCAATACAGCTTTTCACAACCACCGGCTCTTTTGACGTAGACGATATTTTGCTGAATCTCATAGGCGCGGTTATCGGGTGGTTTGTATGGTTGGTCATATGCCGTGTGTACGCTGGACTGCACGAGCGAATGATTGGAAAGTCATTGTAGATGAAAAGACGCTCTCTGTTACAGAGGGCGTCTTTTCCAAAAAAAATTTAAAAACTATTGACAAGACACTTCATTGGTGCTACAATACTAGGGAAAAGAAAGAAGAACACTCCGTTCTCACCGTGCCGGCAGGCCGCGCATCGGTTAATAAAGCATATGCGTCCCATGGGAGCATAGGTTTTGTGCGGAGTTGCTTCGCACTTTTTTATTTGCAGTTTCCTCAAAAAGGGGAGCAATTTGGAAGCCGGCCCGTCCGGCAAAGATATTTTTGAAATCGGGGGTGCCAGTTATCAGCGCAAAAGAACTTCTTATCAATGACGATATCCGTGCGAAGGAGGTCCGGCTCTTAGACGAACAGGGCGAACAGATGGGTATCAAAAGCCTCGCACAGGCAAAGGATTACGCCTATGAAAGAGGCGTGGATTTGGTTTGCATTGCGCCGCAGGCCACGCCGCCGGTATGTCGTGCCATGGACTACGGAAAATTCCGTTATGAGCAGGACAAA
>JAGZAC010000250.1 GCA_018370615.1 Clostridiales bacterium | reverse complement strand
GAGCTGTTCCTGCAATATATCCGCCAACGCATCCAGCAGGTTTATTTCATCAATGAAAACGCCGGGGCAAGCACCCTTTTTGATGCGGTTATTGCTGATACAATGGTAGACATATACATCCGGCGTCTTTTTGCGGACGCATTTTTGCCGGTGGAGGCTGTGTCCGCAGTGGGCGCAGAAAATTTTCCCTCTCAAAAGATTGGGGGACCAGGAATGTATTTCCCTGTCTTTGGCCTGTTGTGCGGCACAGTCTAAGACTTTTTGTACAGCATCGAACAGCTCTCTGCTCACAATGGCCTCATGCGTATCACGAACGACCGTCCATTCATCGGCGCTGGCCCTGACCTGTTTGTGGTCGATGACCTTGGAAACGCCCTGCACAAGATCGCCGGCATAAACGCCTGCCCGGAGAATTTTGGCAACCGTGCGCGTCTGCCAATTCCCATTTCCAATCAAATTCTCATGGGTAATCTCGCCCAGCCTTTTCTTATAGTGACTTGGGGCGAGGACTCCGGCCTCGTTTAATCGAACCGCAATAGTGTTCAGGCCATCGCCTTCAGCGGCCCACTGAAACATAGTTTTGACCACCTCAGCCGCCACCGGGTCAACGATCAGCTGGTGGCAATCATCGGGGGCTTTCAAATATCCATAGGGTGTACGCCCGCCAACGTACTTGCCATCTTTCATTGCCTGCCGCTGCTGCGCTTTGATCTTTTTCGCTATATCCAGCGCATAGGCTTCGTTAATCATGTTCCGCAGAGGAATGATGATGCCATCATGGGCATGATCCGGGGAGGAAGAATCATAGCGGTCATTCACAGCGATAAATCGAACCCCCTGTGTGGGAAAATACCGCTCGATATAGTAGCCAGTGTCGATGACATTCCTCCCCAGGCGGGAAAGATCTTTGACAATGACACAGTTGATAAGGCCCGCTTCAATATCGGAGAGCATCTGCTGGAAGCCGGGCCGGTGAAAATTCGTACCCGTTGCACCGTTGTCAATGTAGGTTTGAACCACGATGATTTCCGGGTTCTGCTCCAGATACCGGGCGATAATCAACTGCTGGGTTTCAATAGAGGCAGTACGGGTATGCTTATCCTCAACGGAAAGCCGCACATAAACTCCGGCACGGCAAGTTGTATCTATCTCCGGTGCAGGAAGCACCACGGTTTCTTTTCTGCTTTTTCTTGCCACAAATCATCCCACCTTTCTTTGGCTTGTCTGCTCCGCCAGCTGAATCAGCTGAATGGCTTTCTGATATTCATCCTGATATGTGAAGGTGATCTCCAGTTCCTTTTTCCCAATCACCTTGATACTCTGTATCATGTGGACCACAGCTTTGCGGTCCAGGGTCTCCATCGTGGAAAACTGCGTGAAATGAGAAATCCAACGGTTTCGCTCACTTCGGTTTTCCAACACATCGGACAGCTTATCTTTCAGAGTGCGGATCGCTTCTTTCGCATTTTCCGCAGCCCTTGTGTATTTGGCTTTATAATCGGTGTATTCTTCTTTGTTGATTGTGCCGGTAACCAGGTTTTCGTAAAGGCGGGCCTTAAACTCCAACGCCTGCGCCAACTGCCGCTCATTGGCTGCGATGTGGGAAGCGTATTCATTCGCCAGCGCCTGGTTGATGCTGCTCTGGTCGATGCCGTCCAGAATGGCTTGCAGGCAGGTCACATTGTCTATGTACCCCTTCAGGCTGTCTTTGACGCACTCCACCAGATCGCTCTCCTTGAGCATCACAGGATTGGCACAGCCATGCTTTTTCCCGGTGGGGCAGTAATAATAGTGGTATTCCTTGCCCTTGACCCGGTTCGTTTTCCGCGTCATGCGCGCCCCGCAGCAGCCGCAGATTAAGATGCCGGAGAACAAATACACAGTGTCTTTCTTTGGTGACGTGCGGGTATCCAGTCTGCGGATACGCTGAACAAGCTCGAAATCCTGCTTGGGGATCAGCGCCTCATGAGCGTCGGGAACGCGAATCCATTCAGAGGATGGCCGCTGCTCCATCTGCTTGATTTTATAGTGCGGCGTACCCTGTTTTCCCTGTACCAGCGTGCCAGTATAGGTTTCGTCCTGCAAAATGCGGATAACCGTCGTTGCAGACCATTTACAGTCCTCTTTGTCCGTGTACCCATGTTTGGCATAAGGAAAACCATTGTTTTTCTTATAGGCCAGTGGCGACAGGACGCCCATATCATTTAAGGTAGTGGCGATCCGCAGTGCGCTTGTCCCATCCAGACGCATACGGAAAATGTCCTGGACAACACGGGCCGCATACGGGTCTGGTACAAGCAGGTTTTTGTTTTCCTCTGACTTCATATAGCCGTAAACAGGGAAAGCCCCAACAAAATCTCCGTTCCGCCGCTTTATATCCAAAGAGGTACGGGTTTTGATGGAAATGTCCCGGCAGTAGGCTTCGTTCATAATGTTCTTGACGGATACGGTCAAGTCGTCCCCGCTGTTCTCATGGGCAGTGTCGATATTATCCGTGATGGCAATAAAGCGAACCCCATAAGCGGGAAACACCCGCCGCAGGTAGCGCCCGGTTTCGATGTATTCCCGCCCCAGGCGGGAAAGGTCTTTGACTATGACGCAGTTGATCTTGCCATCGGTAATATCCTGCATCATTTCCTTAAACGCTGGACGGTCAAAAATGATACCGCTGTAACCATCGTCGATTTTTTCGGATATGATTTCAATGTCCGGGTTCCGTTTAATAAAATTCTCAATCAGCTTTCGCTGATTGGTAACGCTGTCGCTCTCGCTGGAGCGGTCATCTGTGTAAGACAGACGAATGTAAGAGGTTGCCTGATATTTTGGCATGAAAAAGCACTCCTTTCCTCCCGGAAGCTCCCGCAAGAAAAGAGTGGTTTTTGAGGTTTTCAGTTTTCATCCTTTTCCAAGTCCATCGTAACATGGTCTTTGGAAAAAATCGAGGATGTCAGTCATCTCAAAATTCCTTGCAGGCATTCCTCCAATGTGACCCCGTTGTTGGCAAAAGCAGCGTTTACCACAAAATCGCCACAGCGGAAGCGATATGGATTTTTGATTTGGTGAAGAAAGGCTGCAATCCGTTCCTCTTTGGGTAGTGCCTTATCTACCGCAACTTCACGGATGTCAACCAATTCATCGGTTGTAGCTGGTGAACAGGCTTGCATCAACTGGCTCATAGGGATACTCCTTTCTTTGTGGTCGTGTTCAAAGTTACATGAATACGCTGGCAGCCGAAACTGCCAGCACATGGTATCTAACTTTGAAAGGCAACCCCCATCGGCGCTCATGCACCGATGGGGAATCGCCGCGAAATCAATTTGGTTATCACGCCACATTTGCCACGCATCCCTGACGCTGGGGACAGAACAGGTCTCCGCTGGCGCGGCTGTCATAACTCCGCAGCGTCGTTCATAGCGTGCGCCGCAGGGTTCCCCCCAAGTCTTTGGCGGGCCGTGAGGAAGTATCTTTAAGCCCCCGCGCAGTCATCGCGCCGGATGTGCCACCATCCGGGTCACAGGGACGTTGATCGCTCCGAAACAGCTTGTCCATCACCTCCTGGCTGCTCCATCTT
>JAGZAC010000249.1 GCA_018370615.1 Clostridiales bacterium | reverse complement strand
CCTTGCCGTCTTCGTCGGTGATGGAGATAAAATCGCTTCCGTATTCTTCGTTCATTGTCGCGTCCTCCGCAGGATTTGTTCTTGCACCTATTTTAACGTTGTACTACCGATGAACTTACTTTGGGCTGCGGTAAAAAATTGCCTGCAGAAACGCTGAACAGCTTTTCCGCAGTCCCCGCCAGCTGCACCGATGCTGTAATGGCACCGTAGGCAGCAGATCCCGCTGCAGCACACAGCCGATCTGCCACCTCCGTCTGTACAAGCACCGTCACAGACCGTATCTGCGGCGCCCTCGAAGGCCGCTGGGCCTCCAGCAGCTTCATGAGAATCGGCGTAGTAATATAATATGGAAGATTTGCGCACACATGCACGGGACTGTCTCCAAACTGTTCCCGCAAAAATGTAGGGATATCCAGCTTCAAAAAGTCTTCATGGATGACACATACATTGTCACACCCTGCAAGGGTTTCCTCCAGCAAGGGAATCAGTCCCCGGTCAATTTCCACCGCAGCTACCCGGTCATATAAGCGGGACAGTTCTCTGGTCATCGTTCCCAATCCCGGCCCGATTTCCAGAGCACAAAGGGGATGAGTATTCTTCTCTTTCCCCGCCTCCTGCGGCAGGGATGCCTCCGCAATCTCCCGGGGAATTCGGGAATTGATCAAAAAATTCTGTCCGAACCCCTTCCTGGGTGTAAGATGGTATTTTGCAAGCAGTTCCTTCACCACAGAGGGGCTGCATAGATTATTCTCCCACATAGCCGCTTCGCTGCTCAAAGCACCTTTACCTGATACCCGGTCTCAAAGACAGCACCCGGCTGCAGCCGCTTTACATATTTTTTATCGGAAAACTCCGGCGTCTCATTCAAAGCGCCCGGAAGTCCGTTCCAAGGTTCCAGACAGATAAAGGGAGCGTCCATTTTTACCGGCGTCCAGAAACCGATGGCATCAAAAGAGGCAAAATCAAACTGAATGCCATGTCCTGTATTTCTGTTTACCAGCCGCAGACTTTTTACCGGCAAATTTTCTACAATAATTGCATCATCATCGTAGTCTTTGTAACGCAGAGGCAGCTCGTTATTTTGAATCAAAGACAGTGCCGGCGCACCTGGATCCATATACCCGCTGCCAGGCTCTGTGATGTGTGCCACTGCCCCAGATGCATCTGCAAAGTAAATGCTGTAATCGTCAAAGTGTTCTCCATCCCGCAGAGGACAGTTGAACCCGGGATGACCTCCGATGCAGAAAAGCATTTCCCCCGCATTCGTGTTGGTCACCCGATATGTAGTGGAAAACCCATCATCGGTTACCTGATGGATAATTTCCAACGTAAAATCGTAAGGATAGGACTTCTTGCTGTCCGCACTTTGCTGCAGTTGAAACACCACCGCATCCGGCGTCACCTTCACCGGTGTATATTCCACCTTGCGGGCGATCCCATGCTTGGGCATAGGATAAGAGACCCCGTCCAGAATCACCCGATCCTCTTTTGCCCGGCATACCACGGGGAACAGACAGGGCGCCTGCCCACTCCAGTACCTGGCGTCTCCCTGCCATACATATTCGATACCATCGTGCCGAAAGGAGGTAAGTTCCCCTCCTTTTGTATTACAAACAGCAGCTGCGCCGCCCTTTTGTATTGTAAAGGTCATTTTATCTCCCTTTCCCTTAGAATGCAAGTTTTTCTGCCAGATATGCCTTCAAATCAGAAATGGAGATTCGTTCCTGCTCCATGGAATCCCGCTGGCGCACCGTCACGCAGCCGTCTGTTTCCGATTCAAAATCATATGTGATGCAAAACGGCGTGCCGATTTCATCCTGACGGCGATACCGTTTCCCGATAGAGCCTGCATCGTCAAAGTCCACACGAAATTCCTTTGCCAGCTCCGTATAAATTTCTTCCGCTTTTTCCGTAAGCTTTTTGGAAAGGGGAAGCACGGCGGCCTTGATGGGCGCCAGGGCCGGGTGAAGATGAAGCACTACACGGGTATCGTTCTTTTCCGCGTCTACCACCTCTTCATCGTATGCATCGATTAAAAACGCAAGCGCTACACGGTCTGCACCGAGAGAGGGCTCAATCACATAAGGAATATATTTTTCACCCGTTTCCGCATCAAAATATTCCATAGATTCGCCGGATTCCTTTTGATGGGCCTTCAAGTCATAATCTGTCCGGTCTGCAATGCCCCAAAGCTCGCCCCAGCCGAAGGGAAACAGATATTCAAAATCTGTAGTGGCATTGGAATAGTGGCTCAGTTCCGCCTGCTCATGATCCCGCAAGCGCAAATTCTCATCCATAAGGCCCAGTGACAGGAGAAACTGATGGCAGTAGTTCTTCCAATAAGCAAACCACTCCAAATCCTCTCCGGGCTTGCAGAAAAATTCCAGCTCCATCTGTTCAAATTCTCTGGTACGGAAGGTAAAATTCCCGGGAGTGATTTCGTTGCGGAAGCTTTTTCCTATCTGACAAATTCCAAAAGGAATCTTCTTTCTGGCAGTGCGCTGGACATTTTTGAAGTTGACAAAAATCCCCTGGGCCGTCTCCGGACGCAGATACAGCTCTGTAGAAGAATCCTCCGTAACTCCTTGAAAAGTCTTGAACATCATGTTAAATTTGCGAATCTCGGTAAAATCACATTTGCCGCAGCCGGGACAGGGAATTCCCTTTTCACGAATGTATGCAGTCATCTCTTCATTGGAAAGTGCATCCGCCACCATCTCGATTCCATGGGCAGCATTCCAGTCGTCGATCAGCTTATCCGCCCGATGGCGCATTTTGCAGGATTTGCAGTCAATGAGTGGATCGTTGAAATTCACCACATGACCGGAGGCCACCCACGTTCTGGGATTCATGAGAATGGCGGCGTCTAAGCCCACATTGTACTTGCACTCCTGCACAAATTTTTTCCACCAGGCCTTTTTCACGTTGTTTTTATATTCTACGCCTAAGGGGCCGTAGTCCCACGCGTTTGCAAGCCCTCCGTATATTTCGGAGCCGGCGTATACAAAGCCTCTGTTTTTACAGAGTGCCACGATCTTTTCCATTGTCTTGTCGCTGTTTTTCATCCTTGCCATGAAGCTGTTTTCCTTTCGTCCTTACAGTAAATTAACCTCTGTATTTGTAAAAATATTGTACGGCGCTTTCAGTATCGGGATTGTAGTATGCCTCCTGAGATCCCCTGGCGGGGACAAAGCGACCTGGATATACCAACGTCTGTACTTCCAGCCAGGAATAGGCCTGTACAACCTCTGCGGCTTCCCGTACCACTGTTTGATCCAAGTCTGTTTCCCGAAATCTGTTTTTCAGCCCTTCATAATAGGAAAGCAGTCCGCTCTCCGACGCCCCGGACAAGTTTTTCAGCACACCCTGGGCAAAGCTTTGAAGGATCGTCATCTCATCGTCGACGCCGTCTGAATAATCGCTGTACAGAAGCGCCGCCTCCAGCTTTGCAGACAGTTTGGCCAGATCGGATTTCTCCAGCTCCAATTCGTATACCGGTGCATCTTCCACTGCCTGCAGGGAAATCGCCGGGCTGACCCGATACTGATCCAACGTCGGATAATATACGGTTTCAT
>JAGZAC010000248.1 GCA_018370615.1 Clostridiales bacterium | reverse complement strand
CAACATATTTGGCCAGCTCCTCTTCCGTGGAGGAATCATCTGTCACATCAAAGAACAATGCGCCGATGTTGTTCAGGGACGGCTGATGGTCACCGTAAAAGAGAATCAGCGTGTCCTCTTCTACCGTTTGAAAATATTCTACAAATGACTGAAATGCTTTATCCGTGGTATTGATGGAGGAAAGGTATTCCTGTACACCAGTATACCGCTCATATCCATCCAAAGTGATGGTATAATCAAAATCAGAGGAAGAAAATCCGCCATGATTCTGCATGGTCACCACAAAAGCGAACAGCGGTTCATCTGCATCTTTATTTTCAAAGGTTTCAATCACCTTGTCATAAATCGTCGCGTCGCTGACATGTCCTCTGTAATAATCCTCCTCTGTAAGGTCCGTAAAATCGTCCTTAAAGCAGGTTTCGTCAAATCCAAAATATCCGTAGATTTTCTCCCGCTGCCAGTTTGTACGGTTCTCCGGATGGACAGCAAAGGTATAATATCCCGCGTTGTTGAACAAATCCACAATAGTATAGCTGTTGTCTTCCGTCATATAAAGATTGTAGGCAACCGTATTCCGGGGAATAAACTGCATGGACAGTCCGGACAAAAACTCCAGCTCGGAATTTGCTGTATTTCCGCCATACACAGACACCAGCGAATGTCCCTTGATTACGTTGTCGTCCTCATCGGAAAGAGAATCCAAAAACGGCGTAACCGGAGCAGATACCGGCATTTCATTGCCCAGATATTTTGCAATGTTGTGGACATCGGAAAAGGTCTCGTTCATAACGACAATCACATTGGGTCGCTTCTGCTCTTCCGGCTCCGTTACCGCCTCCTCTTCCCCGTCCTCTTCCGCTGTAAGATAGGCATCCAGCGTATCCTCCAGGGTGTCCGGGTCATACCCCTCCGGCACCTGCACCCGAGTAGCGGAGGCAGAATATATCATGTTCACCCAAAAGCCGTTGCGCTCACTGCCCCGATATTTCCAGTATTTATCCTGATATCCAATCACGGAAGCCATAAACTGAGTATATATCACGACAGTACACAAAATCATCACCACAACGGAGCCCATGCTCAGCAGCATCATGCTCCGATTGCGCTTTTGTCTGGGATAGTGGGTGCGCACCAGAAATACACCAAAGCAAATACTCAGCACCAGTCCAATCATCGTCACGGGAGACAAGGTGAAGGAATATCCTCCCGCAACCTCCGCGGCAACGCCGATGGACTTTAAATCGGAAAATTGAATTTCAAAGCTTCTGGCCTGCACCACAAGGTGGTCAATCACAGCCACAACTGTGCAAAACACAAGGAGAATCATCGTTGAAATGCGGATGCTGCCGATAAAAATCCACAGCAGAGACGCAGCGCCCAGCATCAAAAGCAAATTTAGAATAAACTTCAGCGGTCCGATCAGAAAGACTCCGCAGCTGATAGTGGTTTGCATCAAAATAAACACAATCAGTGTCAGTGCTGCCAGAATAAGAAATCCGGCCCAGGAAGGAAGTGTATCCGACAGACGAAACTGAAAGAAAAGGGCGCAAAACATCAGTGCGGCGCCGCCGATACAAATGGCCGGGTGCGCACCGGCAAGCAGCGCAGCTACTGCAAACAATACAGATACAATGCTATATATAATGGTATTTTTTGTCTTTTTCTCACGTATAATTTTGATCCACATAACAACTCCGTATCGCATAGCGGCATTCTTTATTTGAAAATAGTATATGCGTCATTTCAAAGCCGCAAGCAATTATAAAGAAAATTATACCATGAAAAAATGAACAAATCTAGCAAAATGCATTTTTCGGAAAGTTGCACAAAAGCTACGTCCTTACAGTACGGATACGGCCCAGCAATGCGCAGATTCCAAAAGCGGCAATATCTACGCATACAATGGTCGCCCCCACGGGAGATGACCACAAAACAGATATGACAATTCCAAGAAGCGCGCAGGCCACAGATATACCAGCGCTGCACAGCACAACCGCGCGAAAGCGTCCAAACAAACGCATGGCAGACAAGGCGGGAAATATAATCAATGCAGAAATCAGGAGGGAGCCCACCAGATTCATGGCAAGAACAATAATTACCGCTGTCACCACCGCCAGAATCAACTTGTATACCCCGGAGTGAATTCCTGTGGCGTGGGCAAAGGTTTCATCATAGGTCACCGCAAAAATCTTGTTGTAAAACAAAAGGTATACGCCGATTACCAGCACGGACATAGCCACACAAACCCATACGTCTGTCAGCGTCAAGGTCAATATAGAAGTGGAGCCGAACAAGGTAGTACATACGTCCCCGGCCAGATTGGAGGAGGTACCGAACACATGCATGAGCAGATATCCAACCCCCAGCGCTCCCACCGACAGCATGGCAATGGCGGCGTCTCCCTTGATTTTCGCGTTTTGCCCAGCGCACAGGAGAAGAACGGCAAACACAATCGTAACCGGCATCACAATCAGCATATTGTTGGACAGATGGAGCACCGATGCAATGGCCACCGCCCCAAAAGCCACATGGGAAAGCCCGTCTCCAATAAAGGAATACCGCTTCAAAACCAATGTCACCCCCAAAAGAGAGGCGCATAGGGAAACAAGCACCGCGGCAATCAAAGCATATCGAACAATGGGGTAAGCAAAATAAAAAGCAATTCTGTCAAATAGCTCTGTCATTCTTTCTGCTCCCCTCCAAACGTCCGCCCAATACCGCTGCTTACATATGCATCTACCGTACCAAAAAACAGCGGTCTCTTTTCACCGATGTGTAAAATATGGCTGGCATACCTTACTGCTGCATCCATATCGTGAGAAATCATAATCACTGTGATTTTTTGTTCCCCATTCAGCGTTTCAATAATCTGATACATCTCTGCTGCCGCCACCGGATCCAGTCCTGCCACCGGCTCGTCCAGTAATAATAGTTTCCCGGTAGCGCACAAGGCCCTTGCAAGAAGCACACGCTGCTGCTGCCCTCCGGAAAGCTCCCGATAACACCGCCGTGCCAGCGTGCCTATACCCAGCCGCTCCATATTCGCAGCCGCCAGGTTTTTTTCTGCCCGATTGTAAAAAGGACGCAGCCCGCAGCGGTTCAGGCATCCAGACAAAACGATTTCCTCCACAGAAGCAGGAAAATCCCGCTGGGCGGCGGTCTGTTGCGGCAAATACCCAATCTCATTGGGGCGCAGTCCATCTCCAAGCGTAATCGTTCCGGAAATCGGCGGCAGCAGCCGCAGAATCGTTTTCACCAGCGTGCTTTTCCCGGAACCGTTTTCCCCAACGATACAAAGATAATCACCGGCTTCTACCGTAAAATCCAGGTCCTCTACCACCCGCTTGCCTTCATATCCCAGCGCCAGAGAATGACAGGTAATCTGCGCCATACATTGCTCCATTCTGCCGCTCTCAGCGGCGATACAAATTCATTATTTCACGATCAAAAAAGACATCTAAATTTTCAGGAACATCTCCGCTTAAAATCTTATCCGTAAGCTTGCGCACCATATATTCTTCAAAGGCATTCAACTTTCCCGCTTCGCTACCACTCAGGTAATACGAGGCATCAAAATCGTG
>JAGZAC010000247.1 GCA_018370615.1 Clostridiales bacterium | reverse complement strand
CTTTGGAATGGTTTCTTTTAAAAGCTCAAAATAGTGGAAATACTCTTCTTTAACCCCGTATATTCCCTGGTAATTGGCTTTTATTTTATCTGTATTAAAATAAAGCACGCCATAATAAAGCGTATCATGCGCAATTCCCATGCGAATGTCGTACTTCAAGGCGATCCCTCCCATATCGCAAAGTAAACCACATATAGCATTTTACAAACATTCCCGGTTAGAATTTTACCAGCTCCGCCGTTAAAGGATGTCCATGCAGGTATCGTACCCCACAGCAATTCCTCCCCTCTCCGACATGCAGAAAAGCCATATAAGCATCTATATATTACCCTTTTCGTGACTATTCGTCAATATATGAGCAACTATGCAAATTTTACCATCAGGAAATAACAGGCCAATGCGATTGCTTATATGGTTGTACAACTGGGAACACTATGCACAGAAACTTAGAATGGAGAGATATGTATGCCGGCAGCTCATAAAGGCGCTATCAGCTTTGGTTTGGTTCATATACCGGTCGCCCTGCATACGGCCACCCAGGATAACGATATCCGGTTTAACCAGCTGTGTAAAGCGGATGGTTCAAGAGTAAAGTACAAAAAGGTCTGTGCGTCCTGCGGGAAAGAGGTGGGGCCGGATGGGATTGTAAAGGGTTTTGAATTTGCGCCCGACCAATACGTCACAATGACCGACGCCGATTTTGAGAAGGCCAAAACGCCAAAGGATAAAACCATTCAGATCCTGCATTTCGCGGATATGAACGAAATTCGTCCGATATATTACGATAAGACCTATCATGCCATCCCCGACGCTGGCGGCGACAAAGCCTATGAGCTGCTGCGGCGCGCTATGCTGGAGGAGGGCAAGGTGGCTGTTGCAAAAAGCGTTATAGGGCAGTCCGAAAAACTCCTGTGCCTGATTCCCACGGAGCAGGGGATATTGGTAGAAACCCTGTTCTTCCAGGACGAGGTAAAAGCCATGCCAAAGGAACCGGCGCATCCGGCTTTGACAGAAGCGGAATTGTCTATGGCAAAGACACTGGTTCATTCCATGGTCAAAGCCTTTGAGCCAGCCCTTTATCATGACGCATATCAGGTTCGGCTGCGGGAGATAATCGAGGCAAAAATACAAGGCAAAGAGATTGTTGCGGCAAAAGAAGAAAGCCAGGCCAGTATCATCAATATTATGGACGCATTGGAGGCCAGCTTAAAGCAGTTGGAGGGGAATAAGGAAAAAAAGACAATCAGGAGGAAGCCGGCCAGGAGAACAGCCAAGGCAGAAACGGCTTCCTAGATGATAGAAGGAAAGGTTCGATATGCCGGATATTTTTCTATCCCGAAATCTACACCCGATGCTGATAGCAGAAAATGTCCCGCCCTTTGACGACCCCGCATGGATTTATGAAATCAAGTGGGATGGCGAACGCTGTATCGCTTATCTGGATCCAATGGAAAGAGAGGGTACGGAGCTGCGGAATAAACGGAATCGGAAGCTGCTGCCACAGGTGCCTGAGCTTTCAGAAATCCATAAACAGGTCAAAAAGCCGTGCGTGCTGGATGGGGAGTTAATTGCGGTAAAAGAGGGGAAACCGAATTTCTATGAAATACAGAGGCGCACAATGATGCACAACCCCCTGCGTATTTCATTGGCCAGCAAGCAGGTCCCCGCCGTTTTTGTAGCCTTTGACTGCATATGGCTGGATGGAAAGGAGCTTATGATGACGCCGCTGCTGGAACGCAAAGCCGCTTTGCAGGGGAACGTAAATGAAAACGGGCGAATTGCCCTATCGAGAATCTTTGCGGCAAAGGGGGCGGCTCTTTATGAACTGGTGAAGGAACAGAAGCTGGAAGGGATAGTGGCCAAAAAGGCCGACAGCTTCTACTTCCCGGGGAAACGGACAAAGGACTGGAAAAAAGTCAAGTATATGCTGGATGACGACTATGTAATCTGTGGGTATATACGAAAAAAGGGGCATATGACATCGCTCATACTGGCTCAATACGACAAAGAAAAGGTATTGCGGTATAAAGGGCATGTTACCCTGGGTGTGGGCGGCGCCGATTTCAGGCGGATATTGAAGCAGCCCTTCACCATGCAGCCGCCGGTGCCCTTTCCGCCCGGACATGGAAATGAAGAAGCCGCCGTCTGGCTGTATCCGGCCCTGGTATGCAAAGTTGCCTATATGGAAAAATCAAAAAACGGAAGTTTGCGTCAGCCGGTCTTTCGGGGACTACGGGACGATAAAAAGCCGGAGGATTGTGTGGAATAGTGAGCCGCTATAGAGATTTAGCTCTATGGCGGTTTTTTGGGTGACGAATCATCACTAAATTAAACAAAATAAATGAGGAGTCGTTGTGCGTATATACGAAATATGGATAATTTAACCGTTTCATAAAAATATATATTGAAAAAAGCACACAAGCGTCGTATAACGAGATTAGAAGTCACACATACGCCGATTTATGTAAAGGACGGTGATTGGAAGCGGCAAGGTAAAGAGAAAAGCCATAGGAGACGCGGCAGAAGAGATAAAAAATTTGAGGAGGAAGAAAAATGAAAAAGAACGGATGGAAAAAGCGGGGATTGGCCCTCCTGCTTAGCGTAAGCATGCTCATATCGGCGATTCCGGTAACGGTTTCGGCAGCGGAGGCAGAACCCGTCCAGACGCTTGAAGCCGGTACCCAGGAAGAAAAGGAACCGGTGCGGATTGTGGGGGAAGTGCCGGAGCTGCGCGGCCCGGATGAAAAGCATTTTCGTTTGAGCGACGGCAGCATGGCGGCGGCCAAATACCCGGACGCGGTGCATTACGACACTGGGGACGGTTGGGCCGAAATCGACAACAGCCTGGCCCTGGAGAAGACGGCGGACCCGGTCTATTCCAACCAGGAGAACGCTTTTAAGGTTTCCTTTGCCGAGTCGGCCGATGCGGACGAGCTTGTGCGGCTGGAGCAGGACGGGTATGCCCTTTCCTGGTCCTATGAAAAGAATGAACCGGAGCATCCGGCATTGTCGCCCTTCTCGGCGGTCATTCCACAGATGGCGCCGGCCAGGGCCCAGGTGATGGAAAAGGAAGAAATACCGGCGGAGGATACAGCGGAAAAAACGGCCGATGTTACGGCAGAGAGTGTGCCGGGCGCCGCAGTGGAGGGCGCAGAATCCGGCGTCCTTCCGGCCGACGATCCGGCCTTGCAGGTGGAAAACGCATCTTCCGGCATTGTCTACGAGAACATCCAGCCGGGCGTGGATTTGCAGTATATATTGACCGGCAGCCAGTTGAAGGAGAACCTGATTCTGGAGAAGCCCATGGATACCTATGCCTTTACCCTGCATTTGCGGGCTGAGGGCCTTACGGCCGCTTTGGAAGAGGACGGCAGCATTGCCTTTACCCCGGCCGTCGGCGGCGAAGCGGTATTTACCATTCCCGCGCCGGTGCTGTACGACAGCGCGGGAGCCGTATCGGATATGGCTTCCTATAGCCTGGAAGAAACCGAAACCGGCTATGATTTGACGGTTACCGCCGACGAAAGCTGGATGGATGCGGCGGAACGGGTCTATCCGGTGACCATCGACCCGGTGGTGTTGACC
>JAGZAC010000246.1 GCA_018370615.1 Clostridiales bacterium | reverse complement strand
TAATTCTATACGATTTCCTCCACCCCGGCTGCAGCCAGCTCCCGTACCTGGGGAACGCCGCAGTCAAAATACAGCCTCCCGTCCGCGTATTCCACCACCCATTCCGGATGCTGCACCGCAGGATGGTCCTCTGACAGCGTCTCCTCTGTTGAAACGCCCCCAGTTGTCACACGCAGAGGGTTGACCCAGGCATGAACGGAAATGCCAGCCGCGTGGGCCGTTTCCACCATATATTCCAGCGCGTCCAACTGCAGCTCCCCCGATTCGGACAAAAATATGGAAACTGGGAAAATGTCAGAGTCATACAGAGCGTCAGCACAAGGGCGTACTTGAAAATATATCGTATTCAGTCCGAGGCTTGCCGTATTTTCTACAATCGCATCAATTTCTCCCCGCAAAGTATCCGCGTCCAGGTTGGGGCTGCTTGGAAAATCAATGTTGGTCACAGAGGCGATCCAAACACCTGCCACTTCATCCTGACCTAAATTGGCACCCGTTTTTGTGTCTTTTTCCCATGTCAAAAGGACAAGGAAAATCGCCAGCGCAAAAATCAAGACAAAGGCCGCACAAATTGAAGTTACTATAATAAATGTTTTCCGATCCATTTTGCTCATATTCCCACGGTTCCTTTCTTTTGCTTTTCCGAAAGCCTTAGAGCAGCTTCTGGATCATTATACTTGTCCTATAAAAATTTTATGCCTGTTTTTGGACAGATACCCTTCTGATGTTATTCTACAAAATACGCACTTTTTTGTCAATATGCAAAGACTGCTGCTTTTTGCATATAAAAATCCCTTCCGAACCCTTACAGGTTTAGGAAGGGAAAATAAATTTCTCAAAAAGATTCTCAGACGCTTTCTGCTGCGAGAATATGGGTATATAAAAAGCGGATTGCATCCAAATTCAAAAGCACCGGATTATTTTTCAGCCGAATCGGATTTACTGACTCCGCCAGCAGATGCAGTTCTTCCGTCCGAAAGCCTTCCGATACCTCATTGTCAAAAAGAGTATTATATAAATTCTGCATTCGTTTCGGGGCATCCGCTGCATTTTTACAACCAATTTCCACGGAGATATCTGTCAGAATTTCCCGCACATAGGATGCTCCGCGGGAGTCAACACAATATTCCGGATGATGCAGCATATACTCCCAGACATGGGGAAGACAAACGGCAACCGCTCGGCCGTGAGGGAGCCCGAACAAACTTGTAAGCTTATAGCTCATAGCATGGGCGGCCGTGGTTTGGGTAATATTAATTGCCTGACCCGCCAGATTAGCGGCTTTCAGCATAGATTCATTTCCCTTTGGATTGTTATTCAGATATCCCTTCATGGAATCCAAGATCAGCCGAACCGCATGTTTGGAAAGCATACGGCTTTCCTCAGTGGAATTCACCGACCACCAGGACTCGATCCCCTGACATAACGCGTCCAGCATGGTACATTTTTTTTGATAAATCGGCAGGGTATCCAATACATCCCCGTCCAAGATGGCAAGCTGTGGAATAGCATTCAGGCTGGAAATGGACTGTTTATCCCCCTGATAGTAGATTACGGCAAAGCGCGTGGATTCGCTTCCAGTACCAGATGTAGTGGGAACTGCAATCAACGGAATGTGGTTTTCTTCTGTTTTTTGCTTCAAATAATTTTTATTTGGATCCAGCGTACTGAATAGTTTTATACATTTTGCCACGTCCATCGTACTTCCCCCGCCAACGGCCACAATGGCATCACATCCCCGCCTGCGGAACATCTCTACTCCCTTGCAAACATCCTCGTACAACGGATTCGGAGAAAACTGATCAAAAACCACATAAGGAACCGGGCACCTGTCAAATTCCTTTGACAGCTTTAAGTAAGGGAAGGCGCTGTCACACACCAAAAGGAATTTTTCCGTTTTACAATGCTCTAAAAACGGAAAGAGCGTCTGCGCGGCATTTCGCCTGCACAATATGGTCTGATGCATCATTTTCCTCCCGAAACAGAATCCGTACCGTATTTTTGTATAAACACTTCAATGTTGTTGAAATCCAACAGTCGCTCCCGGATAACATCGTGCTCCCAGTCCCACCAGTGGGTAGATTCAATGCCGGAAATCACAGCATCGGAAAATCGCATCCGAATCACACGTGCCGGAACTCCTGCCACAACGGCATACGGCTCCACATCTCGAGTGACGACGGCACCGCTGCCTACAACTGCTCCGCTGCCAATGGTGACGCCCGGCATGACCGTCACATTGTGTCCCAGCCATACATCGTGACCGAGGGTAACCCTTCTTTCCATCCGCTTCTGAAAGAACTCCGCATCATCTGCACCGAATCCAAATTGACTGCAGCGATAGGTAAAGTGATGCTGGGCCACCCGGGTATAGCAGGGATGGTTGCCGGGATTGATGCGCACAAAAGTGGCAATGGAACAAAATTTTCCAATATCTGCGGCGTAAATCTGGTTGTATCCGGCGCAATAGGAATAGTCCCCCATCCGCGTCTCTTCCAAAACGCTGTGCGCTTTAATCTCCGTATATCTTCCCAACTGCACATTGGTAAGCAGGACATCCTTTTCAACAGTGGGCTGCTGGCTCAGCATATCGCCGCCACCCCGCTTTCTTCTGAGAGACAATAGCCGGGGTTGGGCGAATTCGGTTCATAGTCTCCGTGGCAATCGCTGCCGCCGGTTAAAAACAGGTTATATTCCGCGGCATATTTCCGTATGATCTGCTGATCCTTTTCCGAATTTGCAGGATGATGCAGTTCCAGACCCGCAAGCCCCTCCTGAACCAATCTGGGAATCAAGGAAAAGTTTTGCTGCTGACCGCTGTGGGCCAGTACTGCCAGTCCACCGGCCTCCTTCACGGTCCGTACTGCCACGTAGGGATCCAGATACCGAATATCAAAGGCACAGATCCCCCCGTTTTTGAAGGTTCGCCGGTAAAAGTCTCCAAACATGTCTGGCGCCTGCCCGGTTTTCACCAAGTATTCCATAATATGCTGCTTGTAGATATAGGCGCCGTCCGCCCGGTGAAGTCTCTCCACATCTATGGTAAATCCGTTTTCCTGCAGTACTGCAATCTGCCGCATAGAATTTTCATGCCGGGCCAGCAAAAGCGGGTGAACAAGCTCCTCCACAAGGGAAATGTTCTGAATATGATATCCCAGTACATGCACCCGCATATTCGCATCATAGTCAAATGCCGAAATTTCAATACCGGGAATTACCTGCACAGGAAGGCCCTCCGGAATTTTCCGCATTTGGGAAAGAGTGTCGTGCTCCGTGACGGCGATGGTGTCCACTCCCTTTTCTGCCGCAAGATGGGCCAGTTCTTCTATCGTCCAGCTTCCATCCGAAATGCGGGAGTGCATATGCAAATCTGCTTTTTTCATACCAGGGTTCCCTCCGAAATGTTAAATACCCGATCGCACACTCCTTCCATAAATTCCAGATCATGGAAAATACCGATCATACTTTTTCCCTTCTCTTTCAGGCGTATCAGCATGTCTTTTACCAGTATCTTGGTTTTATTGTCCAGAGAAGCGGTAGGTTCATCCAGAAGCATGAAACGAGGCTGCCGAACCATCGTATGCGCTAGATTGAGTCGCAACCG
>JAGZAC010000245.1 GCA_018370615.1 Clostridiales bacterium | reverse complement strand
GTCCGGAAAGCGGGGTCTGTCCGGTACACAATGCGACGTGGTGCTGACGGTGGTTTCAGCTCGGCAGCTGGCCAGAGCAAAAAAGACAATTTTGGATGTGGATCCGGACGCGTTTATGATTATCAGCAAGGTGGGAGAGGTAAACGGCAACGGATTTTCCTTTAGCAAGGGAGATAAATGGCTTGACAAGTCCGACATCCTATAGTAAAATCTTTATGGGAAATTGGGCTGTCGCGCGCTGTGGAGCCGAAAGGTATCAGCGTGAGGAAAGTCCGGGCTTCACAGGGCAGGATAACGGATAACGTCCGCCGAGGGCAACCTCCGGGAAAGTGCAACAGAAATAGACCGCCGCAGCTTGCGGTAAGGATGGAAAGGCGAGGTAAGAGCTCACCGGCACGACAGGCAACTGTGTGCAAATGTAAACCCTATTCGATGCAACACCGTATGCAGACCGGATTCCATGGGAATCCATGCCGGCCCGGCACCAGTGTCTGCGGGTGGCTGGAGGCCTGCAGCAATGCAGGCTCGAGATAGATGGCAGCCACGGCTTTGGCCGTACAGAACCCGGCTTATAGATTTCCCATTGATAAAAAATCCCCCGAAGGATTTCGGGGACACTTGCATATTTTGCGGGCGCCGACGGACCAGGTTGGCGCCCGCCTGTATATAAAGGAGGCTATTATGCCGAGAATAGACGAGATTGACCAAAATTTTAAGCAAAACACTGATGAAAGCGGCCTTGTATATATTGACTGCTTTACCGCCCCGGTGCGGATTTCCGGGCTGCCCTGGAGGGAGAAAAATCAAAATTATCATCGTATGGATGACAGTCTCAATCCTTTGTACAATGTTGGGGTACGGGGGCTTTCTCCCTGTACTGCCGGCGTGCAGATTTCCTTCAAAACAAATTCCAGAAAAATCGGGATCAAGGTGGATGTGGAGTGGAATAATCTCATGCCTCATATGCCCTACAATTCCAGCACCGGTGTAGATATTTACATTGGATCCGGGCGGAACAAGAAGTTTTTCAAAACCTTTTTTGTTTATCTGAATGGCACCGATCACTACGAGGATGTGCGGGAATTTCACGATGGGGAGATGAAGGAGATCACCTTAAATCTGCCGCTGTATTCCGGTGTGGAGAAAATGCTTCTTGGTTTGGAAAACGGCTCCAGCCTGGAAACGCCGGAGCCGTTTGATTATGATAAGCCGGTGCTTTTCTATGGGTCGTCTATTACCCAGGGGGCATGTGCTTCCCGGCCGGGGATGGCGTATTTCAATATTCTCAGCAGAAAGCTGAATTTCGAGGTGGTCAACATGGGCTTTTCCTCCAGTGGGAAGGGGGAGCCCATTATGGCGGAGCAGATTGCCAGCGTGCCGCTGTCCGCATTTATCTTCGACTATGACCACAATGCGGAAAGTGCAGAGGAGCTGGAGCGGACCCATCAGAAATTTTTTGAAATTGTCCGCGCAGCTCAGCCGGACCTGCCGATTATCATGCTCAGTAAAGCGGATTGTGAGGACGGTATGGAAGCGACAGAGGCGCGGAAGGCTGTCATTTACAAGACATATCAGGATGCCAAGGCAAGGGGAGACGACAAGGTTTGGTTCATCGACGGCCAGACGCTGTACGGCACCGAGGACAGGGACTCTTGTACGGTAGATTCCCTGCATCCCAACGATATTGGATTTATGCGTATGGCCCAGGTGATTCTGCCGGTGCTGAAGGAAGCGTTGGGAGAGTGAAGTTCGCAATACTGAGTTTTTTCAGAGTAGGATTGGTAAAGGACAACCCCTCCGTCAGCTACGCTGACACCTCCCCTTGCACAGGGGAGGCTAAGAAAAAAAGGCTCCCTTGTGTAAAGGGAGCTGACAACGAAGTTGACTGAGGGATTGTTTATTATTATTAAGAAAACACCCCTCCGTCGCAACAATGCTGCGATACCACCCCAGCATTTCCTGCGGAGCTGCACACAGGGGAGGCTTCAAAGTGAAGTAGGCTCTATGCACAGGGGGCTTAAAGGAAAAGGCCCCCTTGTGTAAAGGGAGCTGTCAACGAAGTTGACTGAGGGATTGTTTATTATATAAGGTTACAACCCCTCCGCCTTGCCTTCGGCAAGTCACCTTCCCTTGCATAGGGGAGGCTTTAAGTGAAATAAGGCCCCCTTATGTAGGGGAGCCTTTTTATTTTAGAGGAGCAGCAGCTTTTCCAAGTCTGCTACGGAGGAGACAATATAATCCGCCCCGGCGTCTTCCAGTTCCTCCCGACTGCCGTATCCATACAGTACACCGATGGACTGCATCCCCATTTTTTTGGCGCCCACAATGTCGTGCATTCGGTCTCCAATCATGACTGCGTCTGCGGCATCCTTTTTACCAATGCGATCCATGGCGCAGGCGATGACTTCCGCCTTTGCCACCCGGGTACCGTCCAAGTTACTTCCAGTGATGCAGGTGAAATAAGTGTCTATGTGAAAATGCTCCGCAATTTGCCGGGCAAACACTTCCGGCTTGGAGGTGGCCATAATTACTTGTTTTCCTGCCTGATGCAGGTGTTCTAAAAGGTCCGCCATTCCATCGTAGAGGAAGTTTTCAAAAATTCCCTGTGCTTTATAATATTCTCTGTATTTGTCTACGGCGTCATATGCCGCCATATTGGAAAATCCAAAGAACTTGCAGAAAGACTCGTGCAGGGGAGGGCCGATGAAAGTGGTCAGCTGATCCTTATCCTCCACGGTGATGCCATATTTTTCCAAAGCATATGCCACCGCAGAGGTGATACCGATTTTGGGATCTGTAATGGTTCCATCCAAATCAAAAAAGCAGTATTGAAACATTTTGCATCCTCCCGTATATGTTAGGAAGTGGTTTCTTCGTCCAGATAAGTACAGGCGGCCAGAGCGGCAACAGAGCCGTCGGCTGCTGCGGTAGTAATCTGCCGGATTCGCTTTGCCCGGCAGTCTCCTGCGATAAATACGCCTGGTGTGGCAGTGCGGCAGTCCTCGCCTGCGGCGAAATACCCCCATTCGTCCAGCTTTGCAATATCTGCAAAGTCTTTGTTGTCCGGTATAAGGCCGATGGCTACAAACAGTCCGTCCAGCTTCCGGATAAATTCGTCACCGCCGGCGGCAGGCCTGCAGCGTATGGCGGTGAGCTCGCCATCCTCCGCTTCCAGTCCCGATACGATAGTACCAGGGATAAGCTCCACATTTTCTCTTTCCTGCAGGATTTTCAGAAGCTTTTCTTCTCCGGTAAAGTGGTCCAGATTTTGTATCATCGTCACCTTTCTGCATCCATCGGAGAGCAACACTGCTTCTTGAAGGGCGGTGTTTCCTCCGCCTACCACAGCGACTTCCTTTCCTTTGTAAAAGGCACCGTCACAAACAGCACAGAAGGAAACGCCTTTGCCTATCAGGGCAGCTTCTCCCGGGAGTCCCAGCATCCGATGACGGGCGCCGTTTGCAATAATGACCGCCCGTGCCTGGTAAGTATCGCCACTCTCTGTGGTCACAGTTTTGGTCCCGTCTTCCATGAGGGTGATTTTTTGCACAGTGCCCAGCTCAATTTCCGCTCCCTGTGTCAGCACCTGTTCGATCAGCATGTCTGCCAGTTCGTTTCCGCTGATCT
>JAGZAC010000244.1 GCA_018370615.1 Clostridiales bacterium | reverse complement strand
ATGTTAGATATATATACATTTTCTTTAATTACAACATTATCACATCATTTTTTTTCTATATTTTTCACAAAAATATTGCTTTTTTCGACAAAAAATGTTATCATACACATGATACATATTTTCAAAGAATACATGTCCAGAAACAACGCCGCGAAATGCGCCTGTGTGGCATATACATCTGGAGGGATTAAAATTTTAGATAGAACGGATGATAAAGGATATAAGCAGGTACGGCAATATCGAGATGCCGGACGTCTGCCAACCCAATATAGCAGCAGGCCAATGCAGCGTCCTCCCATATCGCAGCAGCGTCCTCGCAGGCCGCAGCAGCGCTCCTTGCAGCCGGGTGTGCGTTCTTTTGCTGGGGCAGGCCCCAGGATACGGTATAAAAAACGGACAGCTAGGCGACATATAATTTTTGCCGCGGTGCTTGCCGGCCTTTCCTTAATTTTTCTTACTGCCTTTATTTTGATTTTTGTCAAGCCGAAGTTTGTTTTAAACGGTTCCAGTGCAATAGAAGTGGAAGTGTTTGAGGAAATTTCTGATCCTGGCTGCGAAGCGTCTTTTTTGTTTTTTAACCTTACAGATAAGATTGAAGCACAAAAAGATCCATCTACTTCTAAAATTGGAGAATATGAGAAAGATTACACCCTGTCATGTCTGGGCCGTGAGTATACAATTTCCAGAACGATCCGTGTGGTGGACAAGACTCCCCCAAAATTCATCTCAGCGGAGAGACGGAAATGACACTTTCGTCCATGGACTTTTTCACTGAAGAGGGGTATGTAGCATCTGACAACTATGATGGAGATCTTACGTCAGAAGTTACAATTTCCAGGGAGTATGATGAAAGCACCTCGACGTGTATTATTACATATACAGTGGAAGATTCCAGCGAAAATGTGTTTAATGTGCAGCGCCGTATCAGCGTGCAGGATGTTGTTGCGCCGGAGCTGACTTTGCTGGGTGACGCTGAAATATATACAAATGCGGCAGATTTTACTGATCCCGGCTACAGCGCATTGGATGACCTTGAGGGAAATCTTACAGATGAAGTTTCCGTAGAATCAGACTATATACCCTGCACAGAGGGAGATTTTACTTTTACATACAGCATTACGGATGCTTCCGGCAACGCTGCGACTGCACAAAGACTGGTGCATGTTGCCGACAGCACACCGCCACGCCTTTCTCTTGTGGGGGATCAAACGGTAAAAGTGTACATTGGAGGAACCTTTGCCGATCCGGGGGTGCGAGCATCAGACGATTTTGACGGAGATGTATCGGCCAAGGTGGTTTCTCAGGGAGAAGTCAACTGTAATCAAGCAGGCACATATACAATTACTTACAGCGTGGAGGATGCCGCCGGCAATGCATCACAAATTACGAGAAGCGTTGTTGTGACTGCTGCTCCTGTTATTTTGGATGTTCCCTATATAGACCAGCGATCTAGGTGGCCCAACGGATGTGAGAGTGTATGTACAGTGATGGCGTTGCAGTACGCTGGAATTGATATATCGGTGGATGCTTTTATAGACAATTATTTGGATATGAGCGAACTTCCGTATTACGATGACAGCGGAAAGAGATGGGGATATAGTCCGTGGGAATATTTTGTCGGAGATCCCAGGGAAAGTACAGGGCTCTGCTGCTATGCTCCGGTGATTAAAAATGCCTGCGATAAATTTATCTCTGCATATGGACACAGTGCACAGGTTATTAACGGTACTACATTGGATTCTCTCTGCAGGGACTATGTAAACAACGGAAAGCCGGTAATTGTTTGGGTGACCATAGATATGGAAACTCCGTATTATAACGGTAAGCAATGGACCGTGGTGGGAACGAATACAGTATTTCGGTGGAAATCGCCCATGCACTGTATGCTGCTGACAGGTTCTGATGAGACGTATTTTTATTTTAACGATCCCTTGTCCGGCAAAAATGTGAAATATTCAAAAAGCAAATCGGAGGCTGCTTTCCAGGGCATGTACAGCCAAGCTGTTGTGATTTCCTGAACAACCCCTCCGTCACGGCTGCGCCGCGCCACCTCCCCTTCAAAAAGAAGGGGAGGCATTATTATAAAATAAGGCTCCCTTGAGGGGAGGTGCAAAGCACCTCCAAAGGCACACTCGCGAAATAGTCTAAAATAAGGCTCCCTTGAGGGGAGCTGCGCAGCAGCTCCGGGGGCATGTCTGCGAAGCAATCTAAAAAAAGCTCCCTTGAGGGGAGCTGCGCAGCAGCTCCGGGGGCATGTCTGCGAAGCAATCTAAAAAAAGCTCCCTTGTGGGGAGCTGCGCGGCAGCTCCGGGGGCATGTCTGCGAAACAATTCAAGAAAAGGCCCCCTTGTGTAAAGGGGGCTGCTTGCGTGAGCAAGCTGGGGGATTGTTTTTTCTTTTACAACCCCTCCGCCGCCGAGGCGGCACCTCCCCTTACACAGGGGAGGCTTAGGGGTTGAAAGCTTCCTCCACAGGAGGCTTAGGGGTTGAAAGTTTCCTCCACAGGGGGCTTAGGAGTTGAAGGTTCCCCCCTCTCAGGGGAGACCCAAAATAAAAAGGCCTCTTTGGCCTCATTCGTTAAAACGGACAGAGCTTGAACTCTGCCCGTTTTTCATCTTATTATCTTGTTGTCGGCGTTTATACGCAGCCGGCCAGAGCGGCGCCGATTACTGTGCCAAACTGTGAGTGCTTTGGAATAATAAAGTTCATATCAAACATTTGATTGAGGGATTCAAAAATTTCTCCCGCCTGCAAAACCTGTGTCAGATTTCCCGTGAGGACAATATTTTTCAGTCCGTAATTGCGTGCGGCAAAAATGCTGACCATTCCTACTGTTTCAAATACCATATTTATAATCCCCAGTGCAATGTCACTTTTGGTGGCAATATCGCTGATATTTCCAAAATTGGAGGCGGTCATTCGATCTGCAAAGCCTGGGATGATATCCTGCCGAGAAATGTCGTTGATCTTCAAATCAATGTTATGCAGATCCCCCGTTTTGGCAAGCTCTTCAATATGATCTACCGTATCCATTCCAAGCAGTTTCTTGGAAAGTCCCATCAGTGTACCTCCGCCTACGCCGGTACCCCCCAGATATACAGGCTCTTCCCCCTTTTGGGCATAGACCAGTGCCGTGCCGGTGCCCATGCTTGTGATAATGGCCTTGTCGTATTTGCACAGATACAACCCGCCCAGCCCGATGCAGCGAAATTCCGGCAGTGTTTCGCACCTGAGAGAATAAATGCCGTTTTTGATACAGGTGGAGCCTACTCCGGTGATCATTACTTTGTCTATATCTGACAGGGAAAACCCGTTGAGATCGGTGAATTTCCCGAAGGCTCCATATACAGAGGTGACCGGATCCGTCGCTCGAACAAACAAAGGGTCTATCAGGATGCGCGTGCCGCCTTCTGTGTGGAATCCTACAATTTTGGTGGTGCTTCCGCCTACGTCAATGCCGATTACAATCTTTTTTTTCACGTCTTTGCCTTTCCGGGGTCGGTATTATCCCAAGTTTTTACTATTTTACAAAGGATACCATACTTTCCTAAAAAAAGCAAGCATTTAATATTCCCCGTACCACTGGGCTACGTCAATCCCGCTGTCCCGATCCAGAATGTGATCCGCCAGGGCCTT
>JAGZAC010000243.1 GCA_018370615.1 Clostridiales bacterium | reverse complement strand
GGTTATCAGGCCGTTTTTGCTTTTGGGTTTGTCCCGGCCGCTGTTCATGAGCAGGAAGCAGCCGGTGCCGTAGGTGTTTTTGATATCGCCCTTTTCAAAGCAGGTCTGTCCAAACAGCGCCGCCTGCTGATCGCCCGCTGCCGCTGCCAGAGGGATATCCACCCCTTCCAGCCGTGTGGTGCCGTAGAGATGGGAGGATGGGTATACGGAGGGAAGCATACAGCGAGGAATATCCAATTCGTATAATATATTGTCATCCCAATCCAGGGTTTCAATATCGAACAGCATGGTGCGGGAGGCGTTGGTATAGTCGGTGGCATGAACCTTGCCGTCTGTAAGACGCCACAGAAGCCAGGTATCCACCGTACCGAAGAGCAGTTCCCCGCGGCGGGCCCGTTCCCGGGCACCCGGGACGTTGTCCAGCAGCCATTTCACCTTGGTGGCGGAGAAATAGGCGTCGATGCGAAGGCCGGTATGGGTGCGGATGTACTCCTCGCAGCCGTCGGCTATCATACGCTCGCATTGGGGAGCGGTCCGGCGGCACTGCCAGACAATGGCATTGTGGATAGGCCTGCCTGTCCGCCTATCCCAGACGATGGTGGTTTCGCGCTGGTTGGTGATGCCGATAGCCGCCACCTCGGAGGCGGCTATCCCGCTTTCCCGCAGCACCCGGGTCATCACCTCGGTCTGAGAGCCAATGATTTCCTCCGCATCGTGCTCCACATAGCCGGCCTGGGGATAGATTTGCGTGAATTCCTTCTGAGCGGCAGCCACCGGATGCTGGCAGGCGTCGAAAAGGATGGCGCGTGAGCTGGTGGTACCCTGGTCCAGGGCGAGAATGTAGGGCTTACGCGGCATGAAGGTCCCTCCTTTTTATAATGCGTGTCGGGGGATTATCGGACAAAAAGAGGAAACGGCGCTCGTGAGACGGATTTTCCGTCAGTGAGTGGCCTTATGCGCCTGCTTATACCGATACATCGCCTGATCCGCCGCCGAGATTAGTTTTTCCATGTCGTCCATGGCGGCGCTGTCATAAAGGGCGTAACCGGCGCTCAGGGAAAGGGGAACGGGAAGGGTGTGCTTACCCGCGTTTTCCACCGCAGTGTGCAGCACCTTAACCGCCTGCTCGGCGTCTGACTGTGTGCCCTCCAGAACTACGGCGAACTCATCTCCACCATACCGTGCCAGGAAGGCTATAAGCGTGTATGCGAAGCCCAAGCCGTATTGCAGGAAGAAGAAGGTACCGCGCCGGTAATGGTTTTGGGCGTCGACGGTAAATATGACGCCCGTCCAAGGGGTGGAGAGCAGCACCGCCAAAAATGCCCACAGAAGGGATGGAGAAAAGCAGGCAAAAGCGGCGCCTGCGGGAAAAATTCTGACCGACATACAGCTTCCCGTCCACGGAGACAAGGTAGAAAAACGCGATGAGCTCGGTAAGTAAAAAATACAGGATGTTGAGAATCCAGAGAAGGGGACGGCCTGCGCAGCCCGATTCTTAAGTGGTCTGCCGGCGTTGCTTTCCGCTTCCAGCAGTTCCACCACAAAGCGGATGCTCCTGCAACCGGAGCAGGTTCGCAGTATTGCACAGGAGGGAAAACAGGGGATAAGGCCTTTGTTCGCTGTCCGCCGTATTATTGGAACTATCGTATCACAAATTAAAGGAATATACTATAGGGAATGAAGGCTTGACTCATAAAAGCCGGATAGATGGGCGGATAATGGGTTTGGAATGGCGTGTTTTGCAGGGTGGCGGTGTTTTGTGGTATAATACCCTCACGCCGTAAGCCGAAGCCTTGCGCAGCAAGCCTTTGGACGGCTGAGAGAACATTGAACCACTCCGAAACGGTCAGAGCCGTTTCGGACTAAGGAGGGCTTCGCACTTCGTGGGCCGCTTTGTGGTATATAGAATTCTCTATACAGGTGCGTGATAATATGGAAAGCATAAGGAGGGGACGGCATGGGAATTTCCTGGAGCGGAATGCGAAAAATATTGGAACAGGAAAGTATTTGTGATTCACTCAAGGGGCATATCCAATATTTTGCCACCCGGTATGGCAAGTCGTCGGATCAGGAGGGTCGCGTAGCAATCCGTTTGGACGGGAAAGAGATTTTTAAATCCTGCTTTTATGACTGGGACAGGAAACGGTATGAAGCGTGGAGCGAAATCAACGCAGAAGCTGGCAGGAAAACCAGCTATTTGGAATCCGGCACGCAAATGGAATTAGGCGCGCTCAACAAGGGCGGCTTTGACCAATTTGCTTTTTATGCCGCCTTTTATGCCTATCAAAACAGCAGCATAGAGGAGAGCCTGCTGTCTCTCGATCCAGTGGTGCGGCTATTTGCGATTATGGATAAACGGGTGGGAAAACGACGGTTGCAGTCTTTGGATATTACTAGTCAGCCCGGGTGGTTACAAATGTTCTATCGTTTGCGCTTGGAGGCGGCCGGAATACAGTAAATAAAAAAGAGCTAACGGATTTCCAGGTCAGTTAGCTCTTCATCACGTATAACAACTGCAGTCTGAAAGCTGATAACCATGTGGGAGCAGCCACCCAACCGGAAAAGCCCTATGCGTACGTCTCCTGCTTCCAACTTGTTTAAAATAAAAATAACATTACTTAATGAGTCTATGGATTTTATCCCATATTTTTAAATTTTCGGTATTCAGTGAAGCCGCTGCTTGTGAGTAATACATTTCAATTTGGAATAGGTTTAACACCTGCAGAGTTATTACACATATATTTTCTACTCTCATATACAAATCGGATAGCGGTTTTGAATATTTGTCTACAAAACTCTGCATTAGTTTTGTATCCTGATCGGCAAATGTATATATGTAGTCATTCGCATTCAAAAATAAATCCAGCGAGCTTTTGGCGGGGTGTGTTACTTCACATAAATCTCCATAACATTCATACAGATTGAGGGATTTTAAATTTTTACTCTCCATGTATGCTTTGGCTGATTTAGGAGAATATATCCGTTCGGTCTCTTGGCTTTGTCTGCTAGCTTCCTGGAAGTGCAGTAATATATTTTCTAATTCTTCAAAACCAATGATGGAATCCGTTATTTCGCCCTTTACAGCCTTACTCATTAGCTTAAAATTTTCTGCCAAAGTTAGCGGTATACATTCTAGTGCATCATAATAATCGGTTGCCGCTTCTAAGAAGCCTCTGATAGAAGAGCAGAACAAAATATAATTGTTAGTTGATACTCCGCTACAGACCCCATCAAGCCATTTTTGCTGCCTAAAATATCCTGTTAGAGAAGCCAGATAGATTCTTTGCAATATCTCCATACAATAATATTGGTTTGTCCAGCCGGGGCCATTTTTGAGCGCCTCCGAGATAAAGCCTTCATTAGAACAAAATATATATTGATATTTATTATTGCAAATCTCCTGTCTTATCCTCCGATAGACTTCACGGCTATATTCGGCGACATCTCCAAATACAAATTTAAGCGACGCCTTATCCATAACCGCTTTTTCCTCTTATAGCTTTATTTCATTTAATATCGCTAATCCTTCTGTTTCCATTCGATGACCGCCACCCAGGCGGAAGAAGGGCGGTGCCGCTTCTGCGGCAGGAGGGACCTAGTCCCGACAGCGCTTCTTCCCGAGGTACCGCGAAGCGGTTC
>JAGZAC010000242.1 GCA_018370615.1 Clostridiales bacterium | reverse complement strand
TTCTCGCATACCATATCCATATGCGACTGTAAAATTACTCCAGGAGACGATTCAAATCCTTGAGTCGCAGCTTTAGATATAACAATATTTCCCGTTACGTCTTCTTTTGCATCCAAGTGATGCTCCCGTGCAAAATCCAACAAAAAAGCACGTATCTTTCCTTCTTTCTTCGAAGGTCTGGGCACTTTTGTTATCTCATCAAAATAGTGCCAGATCAACTCCGGCTTTAAATCCTTTACATCCATAGTTTTCTTTATAAAATGTTATAATCTTGAAATTATTTTTAAAATCACCCATCTCCTTTTTACTATTAGTCAACATCAACAAAGGAATGATTGAAAAAGGAGAGCTGACTTATGAAAATGACCTTTCGATGGTATGGGCCTAAAGACCCCATCCCTCTTTCTTATATCCGACAAATCCCCTGTATGACCGGGGTGGTTTCCGCCATCTATGATCTGCCGGTAGGAGAAGTATGGCCCTATGACCGCATCTGCGCCCTTCAGGATCAGGTTAACCATGCAGGGCTGGAGCTGGAGGTAATTGAAAGCGTACCAGTGCACGAGGACATCAAGCTTGGCCAGGGACAATGCGAAAAATATATTGGTCATTATAAAGATACCCTGTGCAATTTAGGAAAAGCCGGAGTAAAATGTGTTTGCTACAATTTCATGCCGATTTTTGACTGGACCCGCACCCAATTGGATAAGGCCCTTCCAGACGGTTCCACCGCTTTGGTATATTACAAAGATCAGCTGGAGAAAATGGATCCACTTACCGGCGACCTTTCCCTGCCCGGCTGGGACAGCTCGTATGAAAAATCGGAGCTGCGGACGCTGTTCGCCCAGTATGGAGAATTGACCCGGGAAGACCTGTGGGGCAATCTGAGGCACTTCCTCGAAGAAATCATCCCTGTGGCCCAGGAAAACGGCATTTCCATGGCCATTCACCCGGACGATCCCCCATGGGATATTTTCGGCCTGCCCCGGCTGATCACCGGGGAGGAAAGCCTGGATCGCTTCCTGTCTTTGGTGGATTCTCCTGCCAACGGCTTGACCTTCTGTACCGGTTCCCTGGGCTGTTCCGCCCGCAACGACGTAGAACATCTCGTCCGCAAATATGGCGCCATGGGCCGCATTCATTTTCTTCACCTGCGCAATGTAAAGCTTCTGCCGGACGGAAGCTTTGAGGAAAGCGGCCACTATTCCTCCTGCGGCTCTCTGGACATGGTGCGGCTGCTAAAGGCCTGCCATGAGGTGGGGTTTCATGGATATCTTCGGCCAGACCACGGCAGAATGATATGGGGAGAGACTGGAAAGCCTGGTTATGGGCTTTACGACCGCGCGCTGGGCGCTATGTATCTTGCCGGTATTTGGGAGGCTCTTTCCAACCCGTAATCTTCCTTTTCCTGCAAATAAAGAATGGGAGACAGGCCTTGGCTGCCTGTCTCCCATTCTTTTTAAAGGAGCAACCGATATGAGTAGAACACAGCAGCCGCAGGAAATAGACCGCATAATGGGAATCTAGCTGCAGTGCAACCTTAATGCCCACAGCCAATAAGGAAGCCATTACCAGAGCTCAGGTGCATGTGTATGAAAAACATAAGGCTGTTTTTTTAGGCTTTTCTATTCAATCCCAGCGGTCAGAGCAGGACACAGGGGAACCGGAATACGAAATGGAATGGCAAAAAAGAGAAAATTAAGCCAAAAGCCCTTCCATCTCCCGCGCCACCTGCTCCAACTGCTTCCGGTCAAAACAAGCGCCCGTCCAGATGGTTTGCGCCGCAGCAGCCTGTCCTACCAGCATGGACATGCCGCAGAGGGCGGGAATTCCATTCTGTTCCGCCAGTCTTGCCAAACGAGTGGGAGTGGGATTATATACGGCGTCAAATACGCCCTTTACCCCGGCAAGAGCGGCAGGGGTTACCGGGCACCCTTCCGGATGAGGAAACATTCCTTCGGGAGTAGCGTTGCACAGCAGGTCATATCCTCCCGCCAAACTCCCTATCGGACATACGCTCGCCTCTGCACCCCGTAGGGCCAAATGCAAAAGGCTGCTGCACAAAGCCTCCGCCCGCTCCTTGCTGGATTCTCGTACGCCAAGGCGCACCGAACAGCCCGCAGAAAGAGCGGCAGCGGCCATCATACGGGCTGTCCCGCCTGCCCCTAAAATACATACTCTCTGACCTGCTAGAGGCTGCCCTAAGGTTTCCAGCGCAGAGGTAAAGCCCAACAGATCCGTATTATATCCGATTCCCTGATACACGGTATTCACCGCTCCAATGGCTTCTGCTGTTGGATCCAGCCCTTTCAGAAAAGGAATCACCGACTCTTTATGGGGGATGGTCACGTTAAACCCATCCAGTTTCAGCAATTGGGGCACCCATTGGTCGGGAGGCTGGTCACCTGTTTCCATAAGGGTATATTCCCCTTCCTGACCAGAAAGGCCCAGCAAACGGCGATGAATTTGCGGGGAAAGGCTATGGGGGAGGCGACCTCCCAAAAGGGCAAAGCGATACATGCGCATGGCTCCTTTCATGTGAATCCAGGGTGGTATCCGGCAACGCCATGCCGTTCAACAGAACATAGGTAGGCGACGTTAATTGATATTATAACACATCCTTCCGTCTTTTTCTACGACATCCAACCGCATGCCTCCGCCGCAGATTTTCGGTAAAAGAAATAAATTCCAGGCAAAATAAAATATTTTCCCTTTTTCGAGAAAAAACCGTCTTGACAGAAGAGGGGAAAGAGGATATCATGATGTAACAGAAGCCGTAAGGGATTTATTTTCTGCGGATTCTTTCTTTACCCCGGCAGCTAAGAGGCGGACCTCCCATCCCCGCCTGCCGGATATGAAAATTTGTAAATAGGAGGTTTTACGGTATGGTTCTGGAAAAAGTAAAAGATATTTTATGCGACCAACTGGACGTAGAAGAGGATAAGGTCACGATGGATGCCAGCATTATCGAGGACCTAGGCGCTGATTCTCTAGATGTGGTGGATCTGATCATGTCTTTGGAAGAAGAATTTGATTGCGAAATCCCAGACGAGGAAGTAGATAATATTAAAACCGTAGGCGACATCGTAAAATATATTGAAGCGCATATCTGACACTATTGCCGCAAGACGCCTACTGCTGCGGTTTTAAACACTACTGCTAAAGCCGCATGTTCCAGCATAAGATATTCCGCGGTGACCGCGGAAAAAAGAAGGGAGGGCCTTCCTCCTTATGACTTGGTAACATCGGTTTTTTCAACACTTGCAACCATTGAAAACACACGCTGTACTGGAGCTGTTCTCCTCCAGTACGGCGTGTGTTTCTTTCCTATTCGATTTCTATTTTGGAATAAAGGGGCTTATCAGCCGCCTCATCTGTTACCGGCTTGGTGCTGACAATCGGCTCCTGGCGTGGCCGATCTCTCCTGGGCCCGCGGTCTCTCCGTTCCCTTCGCTCCAGACGATCGGAACCGACCTGTTCCTCCAACCCGCCCTGCCGACTGTTTTTCTGATAGGGTCTACGGCCTCTTTCCCCTCCGCTGAGGGGCTTTGCGGTAGCCTCCGCCCCTTCCAGAGGAGAAATCACCACTCGGCGATTTGGTTCCTCTCCAATGGAAGTAGAGGTCGCGCCTCCTACCTTTTGCACAGTGGA
>JAGZAC010000241.1 GCA_018370615.1 Clostridiales bacterium | reverse complement strand
ATTGGGTCTCATATGATGCGCCTTTCCCTGGAGCCGGGGGAGGAGCGCTCCCTGATTTTTGTGCTGGGGTACTGTGAAAATCCGGAGGAGGAGAAATGGGAGTCTCCCGGGATCATCAACAAGGCGCCGGCAAAGCGCCTGATGGAAGCATATCAGACGGATGCCCAGGTAGATGCCGCACTGACAGAGCTGGCGGCGTATTGGGATGCGCTTTTATCAAAATACCGTGTGGCATCGGGGGACGAAAAGCTGGATCGGATGGTCAACATTTGGAACCAGTATCAATGTATGGTCACCTTCAACATGTCCCGGTCCGCTTCTTATTTTGAATCGGGTATCGGCCGCGGCATGGGATTCCGGGATTCCACCCAGGACCTTTTGGGCTTTGTACATCTGATCCCTCAGCGGGCCCGGGAGCGGATTTTGGATATTGCCGCCACACAGATGGAGGACGGCAGCGCGTATCATCAGTATCAGCCGCTAACGAAGAAGGGAAATGCCGATATCGGCTCCGGCTTCAACGACGACCCCCTGTGGCTCATATTCGGGGTGGCGGCGTATATTAAGGAAACGGGAGACTGGAGCATCCTGGATGAGGTGGTGCCCTTTGACAATGATGTGTCTAAGGCCGCGTCCATGATGGTGCATTTGAAGCGGTCTTTCGATCATGTGACAGACAATTTGGGGCCGCATAGCTTGCCGCTGATTGGAAGAGCGGACTGGAACGACTGTCTGAATTTGAACTGTTTTTCCAAAACGCCGGGAGAATCCTTCCAGACTGCGGCCAATTTTGAATCCGGTATCGCAGAATCGGTATTCATTGCCGGCATGTTTGTGGCGGTGGGACCGGACTATATTGCGCTTTGCCGCAAAAAGGGTATGGAAGAAGAAGCGGTGCGGGCAGAGCAGGCAGTAAATGCCATGTACAATGCTGTTATGGAGCACGGCTGGGACGGCGAGTGGTTCCTGCGTGCCTATGACGCCTTCGGCAAGAAAATCGGCAGTCGGGAATGCAAAGAAGGGCAGATTTTCATTGAGCCTCAGGGCTTTTGCATCATGGCCGGCATCGGCGTAAAAGAGGGAAGGGCTGTGCAGGCGCTGGATGCGGTAATCCAGCGGCTGGATACCAAGTATGGCATTGTTTTGAACAATCCTCCCTATACAGAGTATCATTTGGAGCTTGGCGAGATTTCTTCCTATCCGCCGGGGTATAAGGAAAACGCAGGCATTTTCTGTCACAACAATCCTTGGATTTCCATTGCAGAGACAGTTGTAGGCCGGGGAAACCGGGCATTTGAAGTCTATCGGAAGATTTGTCCTGCATATCTGGAGGACATCAGCGAAATTCACCGGACAGAGCCTTATGTATATTCTCAAATGATTGCCGGCAAGGATGCGGTGCGGCACGGTGAGGCAAAGAACTCTTGGCTGACAGGCACGGCCGCGTGGACCTTTTACAATGTATCCCGTTATATTTTAGGCGTCATGCCGGAGTACGACGGACTGCGGATTGATCCTTGTGTTCCGGATACGATGCATGAATTTACCGTGACCCGCAAGTTCCGGGGGGATACGTATGAGATTCATGTGGACAACAGTGCCGGTGTCTGCAAAGGCGTACAGCGGATGACGGTGGACGGCGTAGAGACCGACGGAAATGTGTTGTCTTCCGTAGGCGACGGAAAAACACATGTAGTAGAAGTAGTAATGGGATAAAAGGAACGGGAGAGGATAGAAATCCTCTCCCGTTTGCTTTACGTCAGGACTCCTAGGACTCGAAGAATGGTGACGCTGTCCCGAAGCCCCTGACGGTAGACCACTTCCATTTCCCGGTCTGTCCGGGCTTCCAGTTCCAGGAGAACCTGGTCCACCAGTTCCTTTTCATCCTCCACAAGGGAATTGGTGAGGATTTCCTCCATATCCTTTTGCCGATGCCGGTAATACTCGTATTCACTGGAGTTTCTGTAGGTACCGACTGCATGTGCAGCTAGGGTTTGTACAAACGCATCCCAATTTTCAGAGAAATTCATAAAATACATCCTTTCAGTTGAATAATACTTGAAAGAAAATCTGGCATATGTTATAATATTTATGCCACGATTATCCTTCGGATAGTTGTCCTAATGGGGAAAGCGGTGACATTCTTGCCAGTCTGCGCCGCTTTTCGGCTTTTTACTCATCCTCCTTGAGTCTCCAAATTGCACGCCGCACGCCTTCCGCTTGATTTATATTGTGTTTTTTACAATATTCATCAAGCTTTTTTTTTGTTTTTTCATCTACGCGTGCCGTTACGCGGCTGCCCTTTGGGGAATCGGTGGGACGCCCCATTTTCGCCACGAAAGATTCACCTCCTGACTTATGGCTAACATAAGTATATACATTTGTTATCCAAAAGTCAATACTTTTTTGAAATTTTCAGAAAAAAGGCCTCCATGTGGGCGTCTCTTGCAGAGCCGCTAAGGGGGCTGGCTCCGCGTATGCGGAGTCTGGGGGATTGTTTATTTGATTTAAGGTAACAACCCCTCCGTCACGGCTGCGCCGTGCCACCTCCCCTTACACAGGGGAGGCTTCAAGTGAGGAATGACCCCCATGCACAGGGGAGGCTTGGATTAGTACGGGCTCCTTTGTGGGGAGTCTTTTCGTAAAAGGCCCCCTTGTGTAAAGGGGGCTCCCGCGAAGCGGGTGGGGGATTGTTTATTTTACAACCCCTCCGTCACGGCTGCGCCGTGCCACCACCCCGGGACTTGCTGCGCAAGTCCTCCACAGGGGAGGCTTCAAGAGAGGTATGGCCTCCTTACGCAGAGTAGGTTTTTGAAGTAAGGTCTCCTTACGCGGGAGAGGCTTGCGTTTGACGCAGGCTCCCTTCTTATGTGCATTGATTATCTCATTGTACGTAAGAAGTAATGCTGTCTATCAAAACGGTTCCGTCTGATTCCAACAGCTCAAAATACTGCATTCTTGCACCGTCGCTGCCGATATCGCTGCGGAAGGTTCCATTGTTTTGATAAATTTTATACGACACATTATACCCGTAGGTAGTACCCGCATCCGCATCGTCCTGGGACAGCTTTTCAATCGTAATATCGTAAATCATTTGCTGGGTAAAGCTGGAATAGGGTTCGTTTGTTTCGTAGTAGTGGTCTGTAAACAGGCTGTTATAGGTCTCATAATCTCCGGCGACGGCACACGCGAAATACTGCTTGAAAAACTGCACATCCGGGCCGTAGAATTCCACATTTGCATCTGTGATCATAATTGTCTCTGCGCCGTCTTTATAGTGGATGTCCCGGTCCAATTCCATATATTCCCTTACAGTAGTGATGTCTAAATCGTAATCGGCGGGATAAAAAACATAGCTTTCCTCATTGCCGTTTGTGTCGACTACCTGTCCCCGGATGTCCTGAAAGGCTTGGTTAAGCAACGCAGGATTTCCATATAGCAAGTACCAACCGCCGACGCCAATGACGCATAGTGCCAGAAATACAGAAACAATGACAATTTTTTTGCGTTTTTTGTTATTTGCCTTTTTTTCTTCAGGAATGGGTGTCCCTTCCGGCATCGTACCGTCAAAGGGAACGGCTTCCTCATTTGTTTTTTTCTTATTTTTCATTTTCTGAGAGTCAGCAGAAACATTATACGTCATGCATCGATAA
>JAGZAC010000240.1 GCA_018370615.1 Clostridiales bacterium | reverse complement strand
TTTCCGTCCGTCGTACCGCAGCACACCCCATCCGACAATGGCGATGCCGGGGTCGATTCCAAGTAGGATCATATGCGCTCCATCTTTCCCTTCGGTGTTTGTGCGCTGATTGCCCAATGTATTTTACGGCATTTTACCTATTGTATCATTATACCATACTTTTTCCATCCAGTCAAAGGAAGCATTATAAAAAAATGGGATTTTACAATTTTATTACATTTTTGAAAATATATGTTTCTGTTTCCTCCGCAGTGTGCAAAATTTCCTTTTTCTTCTTTACATCGAAAGCAGGTTGTGCTATACTGAATGGGTATTATTTTGGATTCAAATGAAAATAAGGAATAGGCTGAGCTATGCCGAAAATTTTGAAATTCTGCGCAGGGGATATACTGGAACTGAAAAAGCCCCACCCCTGCGGAGAAAAGCTGTTCACCGTTCTGCGGGTCGGCAGCGATGTGCGCATCGTATGCAAAGGATGCGGCAGGGATTTAACCCTCCCCAGAGTAAAGCTGGAAAAAGCAGTGAAAAAAATTCACTCGGTCAGAGAGGATGACCAGGGTTCCCTTTCAGGAAAGGATAACGGAAAATGAACGATATTCCAAGCAATGCAACAATAGTAGAAAATCCCCCGCGTAAAGCCGCGGATAAGCCCCCAGTGCTGCTGGCACCCCGCCTGGGCACACGCTCCTTCTGGAAATCCGTGCGCGGCGAGTGGCGCTACCTTGGACTGTGTTTTTTAATTCCCGCGCTGATTATGTGGCTGATTTATATCTGCCTGCGGACTTTTCCCTTTGGAGAAGAATCGGTTCTGGTTCTGGACCTTAACGGCCAGTATGTGTATTTCTTTGAAGGACTCCGGGATATTCTCCTCGGCGAAAGCAGTCCCTTATATTCCTTTAGCCGGGCACTGGGCGGAGAGTTTTTCGGAATTTTCGCCTACTATCTCTCCAGTCCCTTTTCTTTCCTTGTCCTTCTTTTCCCCAAATCTATGATTACAGAAGCCCTGCTGCTTATGTTTCTTCTGAAGGTGGGCAGCTGCGGGCTTACGTTTGGGATTTATATTGAGGCCACACGAAAGAGAAGCAAAACGGCAACGGTGATGTTCTCTTGCATGTACGCGCTGTGCGCATACGCAGTCGTTATGCAGCACAACACCATGTGGATTGACAACTTGATTCTGCTGCCCCTGGTCATGCTGGGAATTGAAAATCTGATCAAATACGGCAAGTTTAAGCTGTATGTTATCAGCCTCGCCATGGCGATTTTCAGCAATTTCTACATCGGTTACATGATGTGTATTTTCTCTGTGGCATATTTCTTTTACGCGTACTTTTCCAGGGACCCCCAGGAACGCAATCCCCTGGGAAGACAGCACCATTTTGCAAAAAGTGCCGGACGGTTTGCGCTTTTTTCCATTATCGCTGCCGCCATTTGCGCGGCGCTGCTTCTTTGCACTTATTATTCCCTGAGCTTTGGAAAAACAGATTTTTCCAATCCCGATTACACCTTTAATCAAAAGTTCGACTGGATGGATCTGGTGTCCAAGCTGTTTATCGGCTCCTACGATACTGTTCGCCCAGAAGGGCTTCCCTTTGTATATTGCGGCACACTTACGCTGATTCTTCTGCCGCTGTACTTTTTCGCTCCCCATATCAAAACCCGGGAAAAAATCGCCTCCGGCCTGTTGATTGCCTTTTTCCTGATCAGTTTTAATATCACTACGCTGGATTTGTTCTGGCACGGCATGCAGCGGCCCAACTGGCTGAATTACCGCTACAGCTTCATGCTGTGCTTCATCATGGTGCTTCTGGCATACAAGGCCTTCGAGCGAATCCGGGAAATTGGATACCGAAAGGTCATTTCCGTTTGCGGCGTGCTGGCATTGATTCTGATTCTGCTGCAAAAGATGGATTACGACCATATCAATGACCTGGTAACTATCTGGCTCTCACTATTGATTATTGGTATATACCTCTTGATTCTGCGGGCCTCCACCCATCCCAAAGCATATCTGCGCAGCACCGCCTCTTTGGTGCTGGCAATCCTTGTGGGTGTGGAGCTTTTCGGTGCAGGCATTGCCAATCTCATTGACTTGGACACAGATGTAACCTATTCTAGCCGTACCTCTTACCGTTCCTTTGTGGATCGGATTCTGCCTGTGACGGAAGAAATCCAAAATAGAGACGACAGCTTCTATCGTATGGAAAAAAACATCCATAGAAAGACCAACGACCCATATGCTCTGCGCATGTACGGTCTCTCCAATTCCACCTCCACGTTGAATCAGGAAACTATCAAGCTGCTGAATAATCTCGGACTTGCCTCCAAGTCCCACTGGAGCAAGTATCTCGGCTCCACCCCTGTAGTAGATTCCCTGCTGGGAATCAAATATCTCATAGCCGAAGCGGACGACGATTCTGTGCCGGCATTTTATGAGGCGGTGTACACCAGTACAGACACGGACACCGGTGAAGATGACCTCACCGCCTATGAAAATCCTTACGCTCTTTCGCTGGCATTTGCAGTAAATGACAATTTGGAAGCACTGCAGATCAACGACGAAGCCTACGCTTCTCCCTTCCAGCGTCTGAACGCCATTGTCGACAGTATGCTGGGAGGAGATGGCACAAATGACGTATTTGTGCCCATAGAATTCACGGAAGATACCTCTCCCGCGCTCTCTACTTCTTCTATAGCTGGGCACACCAAATACAGCAACAGCGGGCAGGGCGAGGGTACTGTTACCTTCACGCTGAACGTCACCACATCGGACACACTGTATTGCTACTTTCCCAGCGATTACGCCAGAGAAGCAGATCTATACGTCAATGGCGTAAAGAATGGCACCTTCTTTGGAAACGAAACCTTCCGTATTGTAGAACTAGGGTCCTTCCAGCCGGGAGATAAGGTAATAGTATCCCTTACCTTGCTGGATGAGGAAATGTATATTAAGCAGAACGCAGAGTATTTCTATTACCTGGACACGGATACGTTCCAGGAACTGATGCCCCAGCTTTCTGAAAACCAATACAATATCGAAAGCTTCCGGGAGGATTCCTTCACCGGAACGATTACAGTAACAGAGGATAAAAATCTAGTTTTCACCTCCATTTTGGATTCTATCTGGAGCCGGGCGAATATACTTTGGAACTGAAATACTGGCCCTCCTGCCTCACCATAGGTCTGATCGGCTCCGCCATCGGACTGTGTGCCTTTGCCGCCGCCTGGTATCTCAGCGAACGGTACAGAAAACAGCATCTGGCAGCAGGTTGCCCTGTATATGTTCCCTGCAATCTGAACGCAGAAGAAGCATGTGTCGGAGAAGCCCCTGAAGCGGAAACATTCGCCCAAATTCAATTGGAAATGCAGGAAACGCCACCGGCGCTGCCGGAAGAAGATGATACCCCTGGGACAGGGGAGGATCAGCTATGATATACTGTCTTACGGGAGAGCTAATCTATCTGGATGCCCTGTCCATGACAGCCGTAATAGACTGCTGCGGTGTAGGGTATAAGGTTTCCATCACCGGAAACACGTTGACAAAGCTCAACGCGCCCACCTCCTCTACAAAAGAAAAAGTGCGGCTGTTTACCTATATGGCTGTGCGGGAAGATGCAGTGGAATTGTACGGGTTTTACACTACAGAAGAACTGGACACCTTCCGCATGCTGATCGGTGTGTCCGGCGTAGGCCCCAAAGCGGCCATCGCCATTCTGTCGATTATGACCCCTGCCTCCCTGTCTGCAGCAATACAGGCAGAGGACGCTAAAGCGCTTTCCCAGGCCCAGGGTGTAGGCGGCAAAACTGCCGCGCGCATTGTGCTGGAACTGAAAGACAAATTTGCGGCAAAGCTGTTCGCAGACACCCCTGCACCCACTGCTGCAGCTGCAGCGTCCGTCGGTGGACACCTGTCCGATGCCAGAGACGCTTTGCTGGTATTGGGATACTCCAAGAATGAAATTACCGCAGCGCTGCAGAATCTGGATCCTGCGAAAGATACGGAAGAAATCATCCGCCTGGCTCTGACCAAGCTGATGAAGTAACGAGGCATACATGAACGATTACGAAAACGAAATGGAGTTTGATGACCGCATCCTGGAAACCGCCTACACTGCGGAGGATGCAGAAACAGAATTCAGTCTGCGTCCTCGAACGCTGGACGAATACATAGGCCAGGAAAAGGTCAAGGAAGTCCTGAAAATTTATATTGACGCAGTCAAGCTGCGGGGAGATACCTTGGATCATGTTTTGCTGTATGGCCCGCCGGGGCTGGGCAAAACGACCCTTTCCGGTATCATTGCGGCGGAGCTGGGCGTAAACTTTCGAGTCACCAGCGGCCCTGCCATTGAAAAGCAGGGAGATCTGGCCGCCTTGCTCACAAATCTTGGACAGGGAGACGTACTGTTTATTGATGAAATTCACAGACTCAATCGGAACGTAGAGGAAATCCTTTATCCGGCAATGGAAGACTTTGCCCTGGATATCATCATCGGAAAAGGGCCTGCGGCCAGAAGTATCCGACTCCCGCTCCAACGGTTTACCCTGATCGGCGCCACCACTCGGGCGGGGCAGATGACCTCTCCCCTGCGAGACCGGTTCGGCGTACTGCTGCGACTGGAGCTTTATACACCGCAGGAGCTTGCCCGGATCGTCACCCGCAGTGCTGGCATCCTGGACATTCCTATTACGGAGGATGGGGCACTGGAAATCGCTTCACGTTCTCGAGGGACGCCGCGTATTGCTAACCGGCTGCTCAAGCGAGTGCGAGACTATGCTCAGGTAAAAGGAGACGGCAAAATCACTCTGGAAAGTGCATCCGCCGCCCTACAGATGCTGGAAATTGACGAACTGGGTCTGGACAATACGGACCGCAAAATGCTGGAAACCATCATCCACTTTTACAACGGCGGCCCGGTGGGGCTGGAAACCCTGTCTGCCACCGTGGGAGAGGAAGCGGTCACCATCGAGGACGTTTACGAACCCTATCTGATGCAAATCGGCTTTATTTCCAGAACGCCCCGGGGACGCTGCGCCACAAGGCTAGCATACGAGCATTTGGGTATTCCCTATCGGCCTGCCGCTGATACGTCGCCGGACCAAATTTCCATAGAAGAATAAAGTAATGCTAACACTCCAGGAGGTATACATATCATGTTTCATTCACCCAAACTTTCTCTCTCCGACATACTCGGAACAGATTACACCACGGCAGTTGCCCGTGCCAACGATGCGCTAGGCATTATGTCCTATGAAGACGCCATGGCCCTGGCAAATGAAAAGATTGACTTTTATCCCGAGGAAAAGCAAAAGAAAAACGACCAGCTGCTGGAGAAAGTCGGTACACAGATCATGCCCACCTACGACAGCGGCGAACTGGGTGCCGGCACAAATTCCTTTATGAAAGCCACCAATACAAAAATGTCTCCCATCACCGGATTCTGCAACTACCGGGTAGGAGAAGACGGTAAGCTGTATCTGCTGGGCAAAAGCGAGCACTATCAGGCTTCTCTGGGACACCGATTCGACGGATATAAGCTGATCGACAACGCTCGCAAAATGGGAATTCTGAATCCCACGCACAACAACACCCGCGGATACATCACTCGCCTGATGGAAAAGCGTCTTGTACAAATGGCAAACGGCATCTCCTGGGACGATGAGGCAGCTACCGAAAAAGTGCTTGCCTCTAAGGAAGAGCATGTACTCAACCGGGTCATCAACCTGGAAACCGGAACCATCGCCTGCGAAGCAGGCTTCAAAATGATGCTTGCCCGTTTTTACAAACTGGACAACACTTTTGCAGAACCGAAATATGCGGGCAAAATCCCTGTGTTTTTCGTAATTGGAGATAAAAACGGCGGGATTGAGGGAAATTACCACGGCACCTCTATCCTTGCGCAAACGATGCGGGGCATGTGGCCTGAGTACCGGGAATCGGCCGATGCGTCCGGTCTTTACAAGGTAGTGCCGGTCATGATCAACGATCTAGCAGATTTTGAGGCAAAAATTAAGAAATACAATACCGGAAACTACAAAACTGCAGGATTCTGCCATGAAATTATTTTGATGAACTACGGCGGAATTCGCCTGACAAAGGAATTTCTCCAAGGGGCTTACGCCCTTTGCCGAGAATACGACACCCCTACCATGTGCGACGAAATCCAATCCTGCATGTGGTACAAAGGTGCATTTCTGTTCCGTCTGTACGGACTCCAGCCGGACTTCTCCACAGTAGGTAAGGGCTTCCCTGGGGGCGAGTATCCCGCATCTAAAATCATCACCACCGCACCTATGGACACACTGGTCCAGTTCGGCGCACTGGTGACCAACGGCCAAGAGGAACTGGCCTCTCTGGCATATCTCATTACCATGACCTTTATGCAAGCGAATGGAGATGAAATACAGCGCATCGGCAGCCGGTTTGAAGCAGGCCTGCATCGAATTATGGAAAAGCACAGCGATGTTATCCTGGATGTAGAGGGTGAGGCACATCTCGCCGCCTTGCACTTCCATACAGTGGACGATGCCGCTGCATTTGCCGATAAAATGAAGGCTGCCTGCATCGATGCTTCCGCCCAAATCTATAAGGCAAACTGCCTGCCGGCAGTGCTTATGAAGCCGCCAATCATTGCTAGTGAAGCTACTGTAGATTATATTGTAGACACCATCGACGCACTCCTCTCAAAATAATCAATTAGGATATCATTATTATGCTTGTAATCGGTCTTGATGTAGGCACTACAGGAACCAAAGCAATTGTCGCTGATGAAAAGG
>JAGZAC010000239.1 GCA_018370615.1 Clostridiales bacterium | reverse complement strand
GTATTTTTGTCAGAAGCGGTGGGGGTGTCTATTCCTAAAAGCGTATCTACCGCTTCCTGCATTTTTGTGTTAGCGCGATACGCTTGTATCAGCTGCAGTTCATGCTGTGTCAGGGAAATAGATTCTTCTGCTGTAGACGAAATTCCCGCAAGTTCTTCTACTGTGGTATTTAGAAATACAGCGATTTCCGGAAGCCTTTTTTTATAGGATTCACTGACTCCGATTTTCCAGTTGGTTACCGTCTGTTGTGTGACGTTCAAATAGACCGCCAGATCCTTTCCGGTTTTTCCTTGGCGGGCCATAATTTCAAAAATTTTGTTGTGTTCCATAAATGCCGCACTCTTATCTAAAAATTTTGTCGAAAAAACAAGAAATTTGTAAAAAATAGGTTGACAATACAAGAAACTTGTAATATACTGTACCCATGAAAGCGGATGCGATGCAAACATCAGCCGAAAGCTGTCAGTGTATCTTCAGCAGCAAATCTACCGAGGCCTGGAGGTCTGGATGATTTCTGTAGGCATCCAGCACCTTTTGCTCATGTTCAGTGATTGTATTGTAATCCTCTTGGGATGAAGGGCAGGTTGCGTCTGTCCAACACAATAAATAAGATGGGCTGCATTTTAACGTTTGTGCCAGCTTTAATATTGTTCGGTACTTGATATTTTGGATTGCTCCGCTTTCATACCTTTGAACAGTCGCTTCTTTTACGCCGACTTCTTCTGCGACCTGGGCGAGTGTGAGCCCCAATTGGCGTCGCCTTTCTTTCAGACGCTCTTGCAGCGTTTCCATAAAATCATCACCTCTAAATCTATGATAACATTAACTTTTTTTTTATGCAACATTATTTCGTATTTTTTTACGCTTTTGCAGGATAATTTTGCTTTATATATCATTTTATATGCAGTTATATTACATAATACGTAAGAAGATTTTAGTTTTTAAGAATTTTGCAATAGATGTGTCATTTTCATTGAAGTGCATAAAATTTTCCATTGGACTTACGCGTTACGTAATAATTGTTTACGTGAGGAGAAACATACGGAATGGCAGACTTTTATCTGAATAAAGTAACCATCGGGGGAAAGCTTACAAAAGATCCAATGCTGGAAGTTACAATGTCTGGGGTATATATGACTACCTTTAATGTAGCGATCAGCAGAAAAAAGGGAACATATGAAAAGCGTCCCACATTTGTACGCGTGGCAGCCTTTGGACATGCAGCTGAATTTATCGTCCGGCATTTTCGAAAGGGAACTTCCGTTTGTGTTGTCGGGAGCCTTTCCAGCCGTTTTTGGATAGACCGCAATGGGATGAGGCAGCAAGTAACGGAGATCCATGCGGAGGAGGTGTTCCCGGTAGGCACGCCGCCTTTTACGGCACAACTGCCTCTTGAAGAAAATGGCGGGCGGTAAAGAATATCGTTCTGATGCCGCAGAACATGGAAAGGAGGTGAAAAAAGGAGGCGCTGGCGCCTCCTTTATACAACCCCTCCGTCAGCTACGCTGCCACCTCCCCTTGCACAGGGGAGGCTCACGTTAAAAAGGCCCCCTTGTGTAAAGGGGGCTGGTGGCGTAGCCACCTGGGGGATTGTTTTTTATCAATTCTTTCACCTCATCTATGGAAATCTGCCAATCTCGGAAATGCTATGCGATTTCTACACGGCAAGTTTAGAAAGAACTTAAAAAATTCAACCACATTGGAAATAAAAATATTACTTCGCTAAAAATAATAAAAGCCGCCATTTTGATAAAATCAAAATGGCGGCTTTGGCTGGTGCCGGAAGCGGGGGTCGAACCCGCACCCTGTTGCCAGGACTGGATTTTGAGTCCAGCACGTCTGCCAATTCCATCATTCCGGCGCTACTCGCTTATTTTACCATACCTGCAGTTTTTTTGCAATACTTTTTTCTAAAATATGTTGTTTCTTTTCTCTGCAATTTTTTTCAAAGCCGGCAAGAGATTGTTTGCCTGTTCCAGATTGGACTGCAGCCATCCCGAGGCAGCATTGCCTGCGGCATCGGCCAGTCGAGCTACATTTGTTAGGTCCTTAGACGGCAAAACTTGTAGTTTTTTCATCGCTTTCTATAATCCCTTTCCAATTTTTTATGGAAAATCACACCTTTTACACTATATGCATACACTGCCCATGACGTGTGATGGAAAGGAGAAAAGATAATGCGTACCGGTGCTGCATATATTCGTGTATCTACGGACGAGCAGTTGGAATTTTCCCCGGACAGCCAGCTGAAAAAAATCAAGGAATATGCTGCGGCGCAGGGCATCTGTCTGCCGCAGGAATATGTGTTCCGTGAGGACGGCATCAGCGGAAGAAAGGCGGAACGGCGGCCGGCTTTTCAAAAGATGATTACTGCGGCAAAAACGGTCCCTCGCCCCTTTGATGTGATTCTGGTGTGGAAATACTCCCGGTTTGCCCGCAGCCGCAGCGATAGTATTTTTTACAAGACGCTGCTTCGGGAAAAGCTGGGAATTGATGTTCTCTCTGTCTCCGAACCTATCGGAAAGGATAAGACTTCCAAAATATATGAGTCTATTATTGAGGTGATGGACGAATACTACTGCGACAACTTATCTGAGGAAGTAAGACGAGGCATGGAAGAACGATTTTCCCGCGGGAAAATCATAGCGCCGCCTCCTTATGGATATAAGGCCCAAGAAGGTGCGTATGTACCGGACGGCGAACGGGCGGATACAGTGCGGGAAATCTTTCAGCTTTGCGCAGCCGGAATGCCCCTGCGCGCCATTGTAAAACAGCTGAACGAGAGTGGATTGAGGACCAAAAAAGGGCGTCCATTCGAAGTGCGTACAGTGGGGTATATACTGCGCAATCCTGTGTATTTGGGATGTATTCGAAAGCGTGGAGAGGACGGAGAGGATCGGTTGATTCCTGCAGCGCATGCACCGCTTATCGATCAAGCGCTTTTTTCGACATGCGCAGACAAACTTGCCGATAACAGTATGCGGCCCCGTCCTTATGTGAGGGATACAGCGCGGTTTCCGCTATCCGGATTGGTACGCTGTTCTGCCTGCGGCAGTACCCTCACCATGTCCTCCCGGGCGGGGCGCTTACAGTGCTGTGCTTATGCAAAGGGGAAATGCTTTGTATCCCACTCTGTGAGCTTACATCAGATTTCGGAAGCTGTCATGGAAAAGCTTTCTGAGGATCTGGCAGGAATAATGGTGCATATTCATACCCATCCGCTTCCGGCTGGGAAAAATTCCAGCGAGGCTGTGCTGCGGCGGGAAAGGCTGCGGCTGCGGCGAATTGAAGAGGCGTATGAAGCGGGAGTATATACGTTGGAATATCTAGCGGCGGCAAAGAAGGAGTATCAAAGAAAGGAAACGGCATATAGGGAAAAAGGTCAGCGGAATGTTATGCAACCTATTGATATAAAAGTGGAGCTATTGGATCTTTTACATTTTGCATTGGCCTTTCCAAACGGGGAGTTTGCCAACGCAATATTAAAAAGTATATTGTCCGCAGTTGTATTTAACAGATCGGACAATTCAGTGCAGATACTTTACAGAACAGATGTATAACCTTTTGCCCAAAGGAGGTCCTGATGGGGAACTTGGTGCTGCCACAAGATATTTGGATCAAAGGTACTCTATGCCTTATGATGAGGTAAAGGGGATACTGACCGATATTGGTACAGAAGAAC
>JAGZAC010000238.1 GCA_018370615.1 Clostridiales bacterium | reverse complement strand
CGACAGTTTCCACCGTTTTTTCTATTTCCCTCTGAATTTGATGCAAAGGGGAAGGAGGGATAGCTATAACCATAATTTTCCTATTATCTTTATATATTCCTTATGCTTTTTTAAAACGTTTCTTAATTGCGATCAATACTCCAATACCGACCGTTGGGAATATGGCTGCTGTCAGCATGCCAATCTTCATGCCGATTTGCTCGGGAGTAAGCGCAAGAGTACTCCCGAGATTTTTCGCCCACCCAGTCGCAGCTACAGTGTCAACAATAATCCCAAGAAGCTGGGGTGTTACCGATGCGCCCAGGTCGCCGCCTGCTGCCATCAAAGCATATGCTGCAATACCCGGATTTGGGAATTTTTCCTCCATATAGATAAGCGTTCCGGGCCAAAGCATAGAAGTGCAAAAACCGGTGAACACACAGGCAATCAGAGAAATTATAAGATTCGATGAGAATGCCGTGGTCAGGTAACAAACTACCGCGCCTATCATGCCAAGCATAAGAACCCTTGAAATATTCTTTCCGTATTTTGCGTAAAGACTTCTGGCAAGACCAAGAAGCACGGCGAAAAGCGCCATACCCCCAATATTGCCCCAGATTTTTGTTAGGCCCAGCACGCTTTCCACATAGCTGGACACCCAGTTTGTCATTGCGTTTTCTGCGGCACTCCCAAAGAAGATGCAAGCGATAAAAAGAATAAAGCTGAGACTTTTTTTGCCCGTTTTCTTTTCCCCTGAATTGTTTGATACATCGTAATCAGGAACGGGAGAAGTGAAGAAGAGAAAGCACGAAATCAACGGCAAGACTGCCCAGAACATTGCAAGATACATCCAGTGCTCCGTACCTACAAATGTAAGATACAGTGAACTGACAATGACAACAAGCAAAACCCCATAAGCATACAGTGAATGAAGAATACTCATATCACGTTCCGGTGTTTTTGATGGTAAAGCAGCAACTGTAGGGCTGAGCAGCACCTCGGAAAGCCCGGCGGAGAGAGAAAAAATTACCGTACCAACTGCAAGTCCGAGATATGCAAGCCCTGGGGCAATCATAGGAACGATTGCATAGATAAGCAAACCGAGAGAGGTTAAAAGCGGCATGACCCGGAGGGTTTTCTTGACGTCAAAATACTTTGAGAAAAAGGAGAAAATCAAATCAATTATAAGTTGCGTACAAAAATTGATTAACACCAGAGTACCCAATAACGTATAGGAGATATCGTACATCTCGTGAAATGTTATGAAAAGAAGCGGCGGAAGCGAGAAAATAGAAGACATGGCTACATATGTATAATAGCATGTGTGTTTTGTGCGGCTATAATTTGGCTGATGCATAAAGATGCTCCCTCAATTGATTTTTGTGGATGTAATATTATACCATGGTTTCGTCAAAGTTTCCATAATATGAAAAAGAATATTTTGATGAAAGTCCAGAGCGATGATATTCACCACAACATTTTAACTGGTAATTTGAAAGAAATTTTGTTATGAAAAACTGGGCTTTATCGAAAAAGATATTTCAAAAGATGTGTTTCCATACAAGAATGAATTATGGAGCAGATGTCATATGATAATTTAAAAATAGAAATTCCAGTTCGTCAAATTACAAAAAGAACCGGGACGCAGCAGATATCACATAGCCACCGCGCCTCGTTTTGTTATGGGTACTGATATTGGAATGTTACGCAATAGGACGGCATTTTCGGGGGTAAAGGTATAAATCTGTCTCCGGAAAAACGCGCCCGCAAAGCTGCTTGTAGCAAGACTCTTTCTGCCCCTAATGCGTAACATGAGGGCATAAAAAAGCGGCGTTCCTTTTCCTCCCGGCTAGGAAGTAAGAAACGCCGCGTATGCGTCGTATTCAGTTTTCATTTATTTTTTCAATGCTGTGTGCTGGTGTTTGGGCTTGCAGGGTTCCGAGCGGCATATTAAGGCTCTTTCCCTCAAAAGTAGTAAATTTAGCTTGAAATCCTGCGTGTATGCCCGTAAATCAAGGCTTTTTGAGATAATCAACCATTTTGTAATAAAAAGTATATCTTTTATTTTCCGCGTTTTTGTATCAAGCTCCGCAGGATTATTTCAGAGCTTTTAGGTAACAGTCTCCGCTGACGGTGTCAATTCGATATTCCCGGTTTCCGTCGCCATAGACCAGACGGTCATCCTTCTTTTGTATCTGAAAATCGCTGGACCATTCTCCGGATGTGGTATCGAAGAAAAGGGTGAAGCCCTTGTGTTCCGGAAGAGTAATCCATATCGACCCGGAGACAGAAGAGCAGGACAGGTGTTCTGGTGTTTGGGTATCTGTAAAGCTCAATTCTCCGCTGGTAGTGTTTCCGTTGACAGCAGAAAAGCTTCCGGACAAGGAAATATCGCCGCTAACTGAACTTGCCAAAAGCTCGCCGCAGCTGAGCTGCCCCCCTGTTATTTCCCCGCTGGTGGTGGAAAGGTTTACGGAGGTTTTTCCTGTGGCCTGTTCCAGCAGGATATCACCGCTGACGGTGCTGGCTTTTAGTTCCTTTGCCTTTGCATGTTGGATGTTCACCTCTCCGCTGGTGCTGCTGCAGGAAAGAGTCTGGGAGGAAATCTCGGCTGCGCAGATATCGCCGCTGGTGGTATTTGCCTCAACGGTCTCAAACCGTCCCGTAAAAAAGAAGTCTCCTGATGCGGAGGAAAGCAGCAGAGTGTTGGCGTTAAGGGCGTATCCTGACAGAATAAAGTCGCTGCTGGCGCTTTGGCATTCCATCCTCTGATACTGTTGGGGGGGAAGATAGAGTTCCAGATAGGAAGGGGCGGATTCAGGTAAAAAGGCGAAGAAGGAAATCCCAAACCGGCTCCGATTGTCCTGTACTTGCAGGCGTTCCCCTTCCTGCCGTACAGAAAACAGGTCTTTGTCTGCAATTTCCGGTATTGCTTTTTGTATAATATGAATGGCCTCGTCCTCGCTGGGGTATACCGTTACCGAACCGGATAACCATTGAACGCGCAGATCGGTGACAGCTTCTGAAATGGTAAGCTCTTTTACCACCGCCATCTCTTCTTTGGAGGGCCAGGAAAACGGATTACGGGTCCAATGGAATCCAGAGGAGAACAATACCGCTAGCCCAATGGCCAATACTAAAACAAGACTCCAGATCACAATGGTAAGAGTATGTTTGAAACGAGCAGACTTCATTTGCTCTCCTCCCTCAACTTTAAACATCCTGTAAGGATTTGATCAACAGCTGCAGCAATGAGGAAAAAGGACCAGGACCAGGCCCAAATTTGCAGAAGAAAGTTCATTACAAAATAAACGCCTAAGGTAAAGGTCCACCAAGCGGCGTGAAAAGGCCCAAGACAACTGGAAAGGGGGTTCTGTCCCCTGTTTTTCAGGCGGCATACGCCTTCAATCAGTTGATCGATCATTGCTCCAAATAGGAAAATCGTCCAGGACCAGGCCCAAATTTTTAACAGAAAGCTTGCCATTAAATAAAGCCCCACAATCAGCAGCCAGTATCCTGTCCGCAGCGGTACGGGAATCCCCACCGATTCAGGTTCCTGTTGTTGGAAATCATCTGGTTGATAGGAGGCCTCCTGTACAGGAGGATAATGTTCATAAACAGGTTCTTGAACTTTTCGGCCGCCGTACATTGTGTGGCTATAAATAAGCAACCCGGTGGCCACTGCAATAAATAGGAACATCAGTAGTACGCCTCCTTCAGACCGCCACATCATTTCCCCAAG
>JAGZAC010000237.1 GCA_018370615.1 Clostridiales bacterium | reverse complement strand
TGCACCTTGTGTGCAGGAATCACATGATAGAATTTCCCGTCATATACAAAAGACCCCCTGCTGCCCAGCTTGAGCACCACATATTTTGCTTCCACCGTCCCCGCAAGACGGATAGACGCCTTCAGACAGTTTTCCACACTGTCCGGGATAATACCGGTGAGCGCTGCGCATTCCGTTTCATTGGGGGAAAGAATTTCCGCCCGGCCCAAATCCTCCAGAGGAAAGCCGGGACGTACCGGCCCTGCATCCACAAACAGAGGAATGTCTTTTTCCCTTGCAAAACGCGCTGCGGCAAATATTGCCTCCTCAGGGATCTCCAATTGAATGAATACTCCGTCGGGGTAACAAGTAAAGGCCTCCTCTACGTTGTCGGCAGAAAGCTCGCTGTTTGCACCTGGGTACACAATGATCCGATTGGCGCCGTCCTCTTCCTCCACCAAAATGGAAGCGAGTCCGGTAGACACGGCAGGATCCTCAAATACAAACCGAGAGTCGATTCCCTCTTCTCCGTACATCCGCTTCAGCCGGGCACCGTTTTCATCTCGCCCTATTTTTGCACAGAAAACCGCATCTGCTCCCAGCCGCGCAAAGGTCACTGCACTGTTGGAGCCTTTTCCCCCGGGCACGTATTTGCATCCGGCGCTCTCTAGCACCGTTTCTCCCCGGCGGGGCAGCCGGGCCATACGCTGCACAAAATCAATATTGGCCGAGCTGACTACCAAAATTCTGTGTTTCATAGGGGATCCCGCCTTCCTTATTATTTATATAAGTATCATTTATAGTATACTATGATTTTTCTCAGGATGCAAGGCGCAGTTATGAAGTTTTAGTAAAATCCTGCAAAGAAATGCATAAACCCATTGATTTATTTACAACTTCCCGCTATAATGTAGTATACGCCTGCGTCAGGGACGCAAAACTGCATGATTCCCGCGCGGGCGGTAAAGCTATATTCTGTGAGGGAGTAGCCGGCATCGTTGCGGATTTGCTGCAATGATGCGGATTGTCAACAGCACTGGTCTGGGGAGCAGACCTGGCAATCCTTCATTCGCCAGACTCACAAATCAAAAACATTTCCGCTGGGGGATTTCCCAGTGCAGGTTTCCTGTAGAGGGAGAAGGGAAACAACCCCTCCGGCAGCTTCGCTGCCACCTCCCCAGGAGTTGCGCAGCAACTCCCGCACTGGGGAGGCAAAGAAAAAAGCCCTCCTTGTGCAAAGGAGGGTGTCGACGTAGTCGACGGGAGGATTGTCTGCTATAAACAACCCTTCCGACTCGCCTACGGCGAGCCACCTCCCTAGCAGTTGCGCAGCAACTCCCACACTGGGGAGGCTAAAGCGTAAGGCCCCCTAAAGGGGGATGTCGACGCAGTCGACAGGGGGATTGTTCCGTTTTACAACCCCTCCGAGCTTTGCTTCGCAAAGCCCACCTCCCCTTACACAGGGGAGGCTTGCGTTTGGTGTAGCTTCCTTGTGGGGAGGCTTGCGTTTGTGTAGGCTCCCTTGTGGGGAAATGCGCAGCATCTCCGGAGGCATCCCGCAAGCATCATATAAAAGGCTCCCTTGTGGGGAGATGCGTAGCATCTCCGGGGGCATCCCGCGAAGCGGGTGAGGGATTGTTTTCAACCTACTGCGGAACCTTTTGCGGAAAGGAAAAGGAGTATTCTGGTGGAACTGTATCAGAAAAGCAAAGAAGAAGTGCTGCTCCAGGTGGGCAGCAACAGGGACGGCTTAGACGAGAGCACAGCCGCGGAGCGTCTGTCCCAAAATGGGAAAAATCAGCTGCAGGAAGGGAAAAAGAAGTCCCTTGCGGCAAAGGTCTGGGAGCAAATTCGGGACCCGATGATTCTCGTGCTCATCGCCGCGGCCATTGTCTCCGGGGCGTTTGGGGAAATCGCGGACATGGTGATTATCCTGATTGTGGTTGTGCTCAACGCTGTACTGGGCATCGTCCAGGAAGGCAAAGCGGAGCGGGCCATCGAGGCGCTGCAAAACATGTCGGCTCCCTATTCCAAGGTGCGCCGGAGCGGCAGCGTGGAGAAAATCAAATCGGAAGATATTGTAGTGGGGGACATCGTCCTTCTGGAAGCAGGCGACAGCGTTCCTGCAGATATGCGGATTTTGGAAGCTGCCAGCCTGAAAATCGAAGAAGCGGCGCTCACCGGCGAATCTGTTCCTGCGGAGAAGTCGGCGGATACGCTGGAGGTGACAGAAAAAGAAATCCCCCTGGCAGACCGCAGCTGCATGGCCTATATGGGCACCAGCGTGGTGTACGGCCGGTGTGAAGGGGTGGTCACTGCTACGGGAATGGATACGGAAATGGGCAAAATTGCTGGAATCCTTTCCGACACGCAAACAGAAAAGACGCCTCTGCAGCAAAAGCTGGCAGGACTTTCGAAAGTGCTCAGCATCGGCGTGCTGGCAATCTGCGTGGTGATTTTTATCATCAACGTGCTCCGCGGCGGCGGTTTTACCGGCTCGGGCGTATTTGACTCCCTCCTGACCGCCATCAGTCTGGCGGTAGCAGCTATTCCGGAAGGACTGGTGGTGGTCGTTACAGTGCTGCTGTCCATCGGCGTCACCAAAATGAGCGAGAAGAACGCCATTGTCCGCCGGCTCACCGCTGTGGAAACTCTGGGCTGCACCCAGATTGTCTGTTCCGACAAAACGGGAACCCTTACCCAGAACAAAATGACGGTAGTGGCCCACTATGGGGAAGAGGCGGCACTGCAAAAGGCGATGTATCTGTGCAACGACGCCCAGGGGGAAGATCCGGACCAGATGGTGGGAGACCCCACGGAGACGGCACTGCGGGTATTTGCAATAAATGGAGGATATCACACGGACATTCCCCGGGCGGCGGAGGCTCCCTTCGATTCTCAGCGGAAAATGATGTCTACGATTCACGAGATAGAGGGCCGGTTTACCCAGTATACCAAGGGCGCGCCTGATGAAGTGCTGGCCCGGTGTACTACCGTTTTGGAAAACGGTGCGGCAGTGCCTCTGACTGAGGAACGCAGACAGCAGATCCTCGCACAAAACAGCGAGATGGCCGGCCGTGCCCTGCGTGTGCTGGGCGCCGCCTGCAAAACCTACGATGCGCTGCCCACAGACTGTGCGCCGGAAAAACTGGAAGTAGATATGACCTTCATCGGACTGTGCGGCATGATCGACCCAGTCCGTCCGGAGGTGCAGAAGGCGATTGTCCAGTGCAGAAGCGCCGGCATTCGTCCCATTATGATTACTGGTGACCATAAGGATACCGCTGTGGCCATCGCAAAGGAGCTGGGCATTTTGCAGGATGCTTCCCAGGCAATCACCGGAGCAGAGCTCTCCCAGATGAGCGATGCGGAATTTGAAAAGCGGCTGGGCGATATCGTAGTATATGCAAGAGTGCAGCCAGAGCATAAGGTTCGTATTGTCAACGCCTGGAAAAAGCGTGGCAAAATTACCGCAATGACCGGCGACGGCGTCAACGACGCGCCGGCGCTGAAATCAGCAGATATCGGCGTGGGCATGGGCATTACCGGCACCGACGTGACAAAAAATGTAGCGGATATGGTACTGGCGGACGACAACTTTGCCACCATCGTGTACGCGGTGGAGGAAGGGCGGCGGATTTACGAGAACATCCGCAAGGCAATTCAATTTCTGCTGGCCTCCAACCTGTCGGAAGTTTTGTCTATTTTTACCGCTACCCTGGCAGGGCTGCGCCTGTTTGCACCGGTGCAGATTTTGTGGATCA
>JAGZAC010000236.1 GCA_018370615.1 Clostridiales bacterium | reverse complement strand
CCCACGATTACGAGGGCGAGGAGATTCTGGAGACCTATGGCGCAGATAATGAAAAAGCAGATGCTCTGTTGGAAATGCTAAAAATTCTTACGATTTGTTCACCGATTCTGGAACCCTTTGAGGGAGCAAGGGAAGCCATGGAGTTTTATCGGGATTCCGTGCTAAACTATATGCTAAATACGGATTACTCAAAATACACTGGAAATATTACTTTGCTGGATCAAGTTCAAGAGGCTTATCCTCAAATGCAAATTGCCGCTATTATTCCAGCGGAGGATTTCGAAAATACCGTATACACTTATTTTGGCGGCAAACAAAAAATAAAAAATGTTTCCAGTACACTTTTTGTTTACTTGGAAAAGGTTGGGGTGTACACTACTGTTGCTGGGCCGCAGGAGAATATTGTACAATATAACGTACAAAAAATTGAAGAAACACAAAACACCTATCGGGTGTATTTTAACTGTTCACTCAATGATGAGACATCGCCCATGTATAAAGCTTTGATTATAAAACGCGAGGATGGAAATGCGTATTTTCGCTATTTGGAAGAATATGAGGAATAAAAAAGCCTGTCTTTTGAGACAGGCTTTTGTCAATATTTGATTTATAATATCGGGTTATTTTGCGGTCAATCGAAAAATATGAGACGCACGTTTTTCCAGAGCAAACAGTAGTATCAAGCCCAGTCCTACCCCGGCGATCAGTTCGCCGGCTCCTACAGTGAGGGTCAAAAACCAGATGGCGTCTGTCTCTCCGTATACCAGACGAAGGACCCAGGGGACAATTACCATATTTGTAAAGAGATTAGGAATGGGGATAAGCAGTTTTAGAACAAAGGATTTGTGCTTGTCGTTGTATTTTTTTGCTCCTCTGCCAATGATATATGCTCCCAAGGCTCCAAGAAGTGTTGCCAAAGCGCCAAAGAGGATATCCAGCGGGAGACAGCCAGTCAGAAGATTTGCCATAGCACATCCGATAAACAGACCCGGTATAGCCGCCGGTGTAAATAATGGCAGAATGCACAGCGCTTCAGAGATACGCACTTGTATCACACCGGATGCAAGGCCTACAAGAGCAGATATGTAAGTAAGTACCACATAGACTGCGGCAATAATGCCGGCTTGGACGATAAAAATAATCGTTTTTTTGCTTTTCATATTCAGTTTTCTCCGTAGTTTTGTTTTTTGTGAGGATTTTGCGAACTCACGGGGCTTAGTATAGCATAAATAATATTATATGTAAAGGGCTTTTTTGATTTCTATAAATTGAATACCGCCATAATCTGATAGTGGGGCATCCAGGAGTTCGACAATAGAAACACCTGCCTCGTGGCAGAACTGCTTGAGAGCGCGTCCCGGAGCACAGTTACGGATATTTCCGTATAGGTATACAGTGTTATTCCATACACCTCCGCAACCGCCGATCAGTCCAGTATCATATCCCGGGAGCAATATTTCTCCGGAAGGAAGAGCAAAAACTCGAACGCCAAGTTTTTCGGCTGCCCAACGGATGGAAGGATCCGCGGTAAGGATGGTTCCTTTTACATATAGGGAAGAACAGCCGGCGTATCCTTGCCTGGTATCTGCAGCCAGGTATGGGAGCAGTTCCGTGGCAAGGGATGCCTGCCTTGCAATCAGTTTCCCTTGGTCCCGCAGCACCAGCGTGTTTAACCCTACATCCTCAGGATATTCCGGCCCTCTGGGACATGTGGTACATACCAGGCGGAGGTGGCACATGGCGGTGATCGCATCGATCTGCACAGAAGCTGCTGTATAGTAGCTTTGATGGCAGAAGAGCGTATGGTCAATAACTGTTATCAGCATGTCTGGATGGGAGGCAACTGGCGGGGCAAGGAGGGGATCGGCGGGGAGAGAGATTGTGACAAAAGATCTTTGTAGCCGTGAAACCGCCGATGGAGGTGCGCTTTCACTGATAATTGCCAAGACAGAGTTTCCCATACGAGCTCCTTTCACCTCTGAAAACAAAAACTCCCGCTGCAGCGGGAGCAATGTGTCATAATGTACTCTTTATGCACGTTCAACCTTACCGGAACGTAAGCAGCGGGAGCATACATGAACGGTTTTGTGTGTGCCATTTACAACAGCGCGTACTTTTCTGATGTTCGGCTTCCACATTCTGTTTGTTTTGCGGTTGGAATGGGAAACATTGTGACCGAACACAACGCCTTTACCGCAAATATCACATTTAGCCATTTTTTACCTCCGTTTATATGATTCAATATAATCAAATTCAACAAAAATTATTCTATCATAAAAATATGGAAATTGCAATACTTTTTGCAATATTTTTGTATTGCAAATTTGTATGCGTCTGTAATCCGCTAATTCTTTTGGATTTTCTTGCAGATTTGTTCAAAAGAAAGCCCGTATTTGTCCGCAATATCCTTTGCATAGCTTTTTCCGTCAGGATTTTTTCGAATGACACGAAATGTGCGCCGACCATCATCCGTTACCTCAGCTACCATATTGTCAATAGGTACGCCGCCCATGGGGACACATTTTCGGTTGATTTCTTCCACGGAAGCGGCAAGGTCATGAAGGTGGGTAGAAAATATCAGACGGCAGCCTACCATGCTGAAGCCGGACAGCACCTCTGCAGCGATATACGCGCCCTCATAGGAACCGGTGGAGGATAGGGATTCATCCAGCAGAACCAGGCTGTGGGAAGTGACGCTGTCAAAAATTGCGTCCAGACGCGCACATTCCTCTCCCAGGCGTCCTTTTTCCACCGTATCCTCGCTTCCCGTAGGGAAGTGTGTGAAGATATGGTCACAGGGACTTAAAACTACTTCCTCGGCGCAGACAGGCAGACCCAGCTGGGCCATGGCGAACGCGTGGCCCACAGAGCAGGTGAGTACGCTTTTTCCTCCCCGGTTGGGGCCGGTGATCACATATATCATGGCTGTACTGTCGAAGGTGATGTCATTGGAAATCAAAGGAGAATCTGTCTTTATGGAAATTACCGGATTGCACAGCCCTTTTGCCTGGAAAACATTTTCAGCCATATCTCGTATCTGAGGAGTACATAGGGGACATCCCCGTTCCTGCAGGTCCCGAATTAACTGGGCGCCTTTAATAACAAATTCAATTTCTGGCATCATTTGCAGCAGAAAATCGGTATTGTCCAATACATAATATTGTACAGCGCGCTTCCAGGAGCGAATGGAAGTTTTAAATACGTCTGCAATGGCATTATTAAAGGCGTTCAACAGCGCCATCTTCTGATTTTCGTTTTGATTCTTTTGGAAGGGAATCAAATTTGCAATGCAGGTCATATCGTCATTTTTGAAGTCCAGCCGCATTACTTTATCGAAGAAATCTCCGCTTTTGAATCGGTCGCTGTTGACGGATAAAACTCCGGCTGACGCGGGAAAGAGCTTATCATCCAAATTGACCCCTACCGTTATGCTGCGGATGTCTCGTACGCGAGATGCCAGCTCGTTCAATTTTTCCGTTAAGTTTTTATAATAATCGCTCTCTGTTAGAAGGGATATGCGTTGGGTAAAATTTTTCAGTGCCGGTGAGGTTACCTGCTCCTTATATGGAAGCAGTTCGTCTTTCAGCATGGACATGAGAGAGGTGTAAATTTCTATTTCAGAAATACTGTAAAGATAGCTGTCACCCACTTCTGTGTCGGAATACATTTTTCGAAGATCCGTAATATCATTCAAAAAGGGAAGCATACGGACCAGAATGTCACAAATGGCCGGAAAGGCTGCAAGATCTGC